>NZ_JBPQTQ010000166.1:0-10298 GCF_051386415.1 Streptomyces sp. URMC 129 | reverse complement strand
GCGGAGGCCGATCGTCTCGGGGTCGGCGGCGGGCGGGTGGCCGGGGAGCGGGTCGGTCAGAGGGTCGTTGAGCGCTTCGATCGCCGCCTGGTAGGCGTCGTCCTCCGACCCCCAGGGCGTGGTCACGCCGGGCGCCCCACGACGGGGGCGAGTCCGTGCGAGCGCCCGACCGCGCCCGCGTCGCCGCAGACCGTCAGCCAGTTGGCCAGCATCCGGTGGCCGCCCCGGGTGAGCACCGACTCCGGGTGGAACTGCACGCCCTCCACGGGCAGTTCGCGGTGGCGCAGGCCCATGATGACGTCGCCGGCCCGGGCGGTGACCTCCAGCTCCGCGGGCAGCGTCGCCTCCTGGGCCGCCAGCGAGTGGTAGCGGGTCACGGTCAGCGGCGTGGGCAGTCCGGCGAAGACGCCCGCGCCCGTGTGCCGCACGTCCGAGGTCTTGCCGTGCAGCAGTTCGGGGGCGCGCCCGACCACGCCGCCGTAGGCCACCGCCATCGCCTGCATGCCGAGGCAGACGCCGAACACGGGGGTGCGGGTGGCCGCGCAGTGGTGGACCATGTCGACGCTCACACCGGCCTGTTCGGGCGTGCCGGGGCCCGGCGAGATCAGCACGCCGTCGAAGCCGCCCTCGCCCACGCGGTCCGTGCCGACCGCGTCGTTCCGCACGACCTCGCACTCGGCGCCGAGCTGGTAGAGGTACTGGACGAGGTTGTAGACGAAGCTGTCGTAGTTGTCGATGACGAGGATGCGTGCGGGGGTCACTGTCCGGTCTCCTGTCCCTCGTCGACGGTCACGTCGTTGAACGGCAGCAGGGGCTCGGCCCACGGGAAGACGTACTCGAACAGCAGGTACACCGCGCCCAGGACCAGCAGCAGCGAGATCAGCCCGCGCACCAGCACGTTGCCCGGCAGGTGCCGCCAGATCCACCCGTACATGGCTTCGCGTTCCCCTCCTGAGGTCTCCCGCGTGCGACGACGCGTGGTCCAAGCGTACGACGCGGGGGAGGGAGTGGTGTGTGCTCATTCGGTCGGGCGTGCGTGCTGGAGCGCGATGCCGCCCTCGTAGCCGGGCAGCGTCGTCCGGGTGTGCTCCTCGACGCGCCAGCCGAGGCCGTAGGCGGCGACGTACTGGCGGTAGGTGCGGATCGCCGGTGACGCGTCGAGCGCCGCGCGCAGCCGGTCGGGGTCGCCGATGGCGGTGACGGTGTAGGGCGGTGAGTAGAGGCGGCCCTGGAGGATCAGGGTGTTGCCGACGCACCGCACGGCGCTGGTGGAGATCAGCCGCTGGTCCATGACCGCGATGCCGTCGGCGCCGCCGGCCCACAGGGCGTTCACGACGGCCTGGAGGTCGTGCTGGTGGATGACGAGGTCGTTGGGGGACGGCTCGGGGACGTCGGGGACCAGGGCGGTGGCGTCCGGCGGGGCGTCGGTGAGGGTGACCGTGAGGCCGGGGCCGGTGAGTCCGGTCAGGCCGGCGGACTGTTCGAGGAGGTCGAGGCGGCGGCGCTCGGCGGGGTCCAGCGGGCGGTCGTCCCCGGCGAGGGCGTCGAGTTCGTCGCGGAGGGCGGCGGTGTCGGCCTCCAGGGCCGCGTTGTCGCGGGCCCGCTCGCGGATGAGGTCGGACATCTGGAGCAGGGAGTCGTCGGTGCGGATGTTGTTGCCCTGGGCGACGGTGAAGCTGAGCCAGAAGAGCAGGCCCGCCAGCGCGAAGACGGCGACGGTGCCCAGCCGTATCGGCCGCAGGGGCGGGCGGGAGCCGATCACCGTGACCCTGGTCTCCTTTATCGGGCGGGGACGCACTACGCTAACGGACGATCCCATAGCTCCGCGCTGACCGGCGCGATCAAGGCAGCGCGATCGACAGGAGAGCTCCTCGTGCCGAAGTCCAGGATCCGGAAGAAGAAGGACACCTACGCCCCGCCCGAGAAGCGGACGCCCACGAAGATCGACATGGGCGGACGCCGCTGGGTGGCGCCGCTGATGCTCGCGATGTTCGTGATCGGGCTGGCCTGGATCGTGGTGTACTACGTCACTCAGGCCGACCTCCCGGTGGAGTCCCTGGGGAACTGGAACATCGTGGTCGGCTTCGGGTTCATCGCGCTGGGGTTCGTGGTCTCCACGCAGTGGAAGTGACGCCCCGCGCGGCGTCCGGCGAGTTATCCACAGCTCGCCCGAACATCACAAGATCTGTGGATAACTGAGTGAACGCGGGAACGCCCGTCCGAGCCGCGCGGGCCGCCGCACCCCTGTCGGCCTGCGGAAACGCGGGTCGGTGCAGGTCAGGGACGCGCCGTCCACAGCCCGCGCAGGAACCGACACCGGCTGTGGATAACTCTGGATCGCCGTGGATAACTTTCCGGCTCAGCCGTTCAGAAGCTGAGCGGTCCTGATCACGCAGGCGATCACGAGGACCGCCAGGACCAGGGCGCAGGTGCCCGCCTGGACCAGGGTCCGCCGCTCGCGCGGCGCGTTGACCATGGCGTACGCGATCGCCGCGCCCGCGACCAGGCCGCCGATGTGGGCCTGCCAGGCGATGTTCGACCAGGTGAACGTGATCACCAGGTTGATCGCCAGCAGGACCACGATGGGCCGCATGTCGGCCCGCAGCCGGCGCATCAGCACGGCCGTGGCGCCGAAGAGGCCGAAGATCGCGCCGGAGGCGCCCAGGGAGAGCTGGTTCTGCTCGGCCAGCAGATAGGACAGGGTGCTGCCGGCGAGCGCCGAGATCAGGTAGAGCGCGAGATACCGGATCCGGCCGAGCGCGGTCTCCAGCGGCGGACCGAGGAACCACAGCCCCAGCATGTTGAAGAGCAGGTGCCAGACCCGCTCGTGCAGGAAGGCCGCGGTCAGCACGCGGTACCACTGGCCGTCCGCGACGCCGATCCACTCGAAGGTCCTGCCGTCGATCGCGTACCCCAGCATGCCGAGGTCGGTGACCAGCCGGTCGCCCGCGATGACGACGCCCGCGAAGACCGCCAGGTTGAGCGCGAGGAGGATCTTGGTGATCAGCCGGGGGTCGTCGGTGACGGTGCCGCCGGCCAGCGTGCGGGGCCGGGCGGCGCGCGCCGCGCCCGAGGTGCCCTGGACGCAGTCCGGGCACTGGTGGCCGACGGGCGCGGAGATCATGCAGGAGGGACAGATGGGGCGGTCGCAGCGGGTGCAGCGGATGCCGGTCTCCCGGTCGGGGTGCCGGTAGCACCGCGCCAGACCGTGCCGCGGCTGCGGCTGTCCGAACTGCTCCGCCATGACGTCCCTTCCGACACCCACCCCCACAGGGCCTCACGGGGCCCATCCGGCCCCCTGATCCTACGGACAGGGGGCCGCGATGGTTCCCGGGCGGGGGTGGGAGGTCAGCCCTCGCGGGTGGTGATGGTGACCGACTCGATCACCACGTCCTGAACCGGGCGGTCGGTGCGGCCGTCGGTCGCGGTGTTGGCGATGGCGTCCACCACCTGCTGGCCGGCGGGCGTGGCGACCTCGCCGAAGATGGTGTGCTTGCCGGTCAGCCACGCGGTGGGCGCGACGGTGATGAAGAACTGCGACCCGTTGGTGCCGGGGCCGGCGTTGGCCATGGCCAGCAGGTAGGGGCGGGTGAAGGCGAGGTCGGGGTGGATCTCGTCCGCGAACTTGTAGCCCGGGCCGCCGGTGCCGTTGCCCAGCGGGTCACCGCCCTGGATCATGAAGCCGCTGATCACCCGGTGGAAGACCGTGCCGTCGTACAGCTTCTCCGTGGACTTCACGCCCGTGGCCGGGTGGACCCACTCGCGGGTGCCCTCGGCGAGTTCGACAAAGTTCTTGACCGTCTTGGGCGCGTGGTCCGGGAAGAGCCGGACCTCGATGTCGCCGCGGTTGGTCTTCAGGGTGGCGTAGAGCTGCTCAGCCACGATTTACCTTCCGTCTACGTCAGTGACGGTCCCCGATCCTGCCATGCGAGCGCGACACGCCACCCCTCCGGATGCTCGTTTCGCGCGCCGGGTCCCGGCCCACCCGGCATGATTTTGCGCATGATTTCCGCATGAGTGGACAACACGACTAGGCAGTGGGAAAACGCCACCAAGAAGCACAAGGAGGAGCAATCCATGAGCCACAACGGGAAGTCGGGGGTGCGGCACGCCGCGGACATGGTCACCCCGTACGCCGTGACGGCGAAGGACAGTGCGGTGCAGGCGGCCCAGCAGGCAGGGGCGTACCTGGGGCCGAAGGCCCGTCAGGCGGCGTTGCAGGCCCGCGTCAAGTACGCGACGCAGGTCGCCCCGCGGGTCGAGAAGGCGGTGGCCGCGGCGGGCCCGGCGAAGGAGGAGGCGGCGGCCAGGTCGCAGGCGGCGCTGTCGGCGCTGCGCGGCGAGGTCAGCCCCCGCGAGCTGCGGGCGGCCGTACGGCGCGGCCAGCGCCGGGCGCGGACCGGGCGGCTGGTGCGGCGGGTCGGGCTGCTGGGCCTGGTCGCCGGCGGCGCGTTCGTCGCGTGGAAGTGGTGGAGCGGCCAGACCAACCCGGACTGGCTGATGGAACCCTCCCCCGCCACCGAGGTGCCGGAGCCGGAGGAGGGAACCCTCGGCTGACGGGCGGTCAGTCGTCGCCCGCGCCTCCGAAGAAGTCACCGAAGTCGGTGCCGGAGTCGCCCTCGGCGCCGTTCCCGTTGCCGTTGCTGTCCCCGTTGCCGCCGTCGGCGCCGCCTTCCTGGCCGCCGTCGGCGCCCGGGTCGTAGGTGTAGACGGTGACGGGGGCGGACAGCTCGGCCTCCTCGCCGCCGTTCGGCGTGGTGTACATCACCACGGCGGTGGCGGTGTCGGGACCCTGGACGGTGATGTTCGTGAAGCCGGCGTTCTGCAGCGCGGTCCTCGCGTCGGCCAGCGGCTGGCCCCCCACGTTCGGCACCTCGGCCGTGGTGGGCTGGGTGCTGGACGGGATCGCGACGTAGAGCGTGACGATGCCGTTCGGCTCCAGCTGGGAGCCGGCGCGCGGATCCTGCTGGATCACGGTGTTCTCTTCGCGCGAGTCGTCGATCTGGTCGCGGCGGGTCACGGAGAACCCGGCCTCCTCCAGCTCCTGCTTCGCGGCGTCGAAGTCGTCCCCGACCACGTCGGGCACCTCGACGCCCGCCACCTCGGCGGCGACGGTGAGGGTGATCTCGGTGCCGGTCTCGGCCTCCTCGCCGGCGCCCGGGTTCTGCTCCAGGACGGTGCCCGGCTCCGCCGCGTCGGTCTCCTCGTCCTCCCGCTTGACCACGAAGCCCAGCTCTTCCAGCTCGGCCTCGGCGTCCTCGTAGTCCTGGCCGGTCACGTCGGGGATCTCGACCGTCTCGGGGCCCTCGGACATGATGATCGTGACGGTGGCGCCGCGCTCGGCCTCCTCACCGGCCGCCGGGTCGGTGGCGCAGACGGTGTCCGCGTCCTCCTCGCACGGGCGGCTGTCGCCCTCCTGCGGCTCGAACCCGGCGTTCTCCAGCTCCCGCTGCGCCTCCTCCAGGGACTGGCCGCTCACGTCGGGCACCTCCAGGGCGCTCTCCGGCGGGTCGCCGGCGAACAGCGCCCGGCCGATGAAGATGGCGCCGATCAGCACGAGGATGCCGGCGATCACCAGCAGGACGGTCGAGGTGTTCCGGTTGCGCTGGCGCCGGTCGGCCCGGCCGCCGTAGTCGTCGTAGCCGTACGCGTCGGGGTCGGACGCCGGCGGCATCATCTGGGTCGCCGGGTCGGCCGCGCGCAGGGCGGTGGTGGGCCGGTCGTCGTAGCCGTACGGGACGGCGCCCATCGCCGCGGTGGCGCCGACCGGGCGGCCGTCGAGGGCCGCCTCGATGTCGGCGCGCATCTCGTCGGCCGACTGGTACCGGTAGTCGGGGTCCTTCACCAGCGCCTTGAGCACGATGGCGTCGACCTCGGGGGCGATCTCCGGGTCGAAGACGCTCGGCGGCTGCGGCTCCTCGCGGACGTGCTGGTAGGCGACCGCGACCGGGGAGTCGCCGATGAACGGGGGCCGGACGGTCAGCAGCTCGTAGAGCAGGCAGCCCGTGGAGTACAGGTCGGAGCGCGCGTCGACGGTCTCGCCCTTGGCCTGCTCGGGCGACAGGTACTGGGCGGTGCCGATGACGGCCGCGGTCTGGGTCATCGTCATGCCGGAGTCGCCCATGGCGCGGGCGATACCGAAGTCCATCACCTTGACCTGGCCGGTCCGGGTGAGCATGACGTTGGCCGGCTTGATGTCGCGGTGCACGATGCCGTTGCGGTGGCTGTACTCCAGGGCCTGGAGGATGCCGACGCACATCTCCATGGCCCGCTCGGGCAGCAGCTTGCGGCCGGAGTGGAGCAGCTCGCGCAGGGTGGACCCGTCGACGTACTCCATCACGATGTACGGGATGGAGATGCCGTCGACGTAGTCCTCGCCGGTGTCGTAGACGGCGACGATCGCGGGGTGGTTGAGCGAGGCCGCGGACTGCGCCTCGCGGCGGAAGCGGGCCTGGAACGTGGGGTCGCGGGCGAGGTCGGCACGGAGCGTCTTGACCGCGACCGTGCGGCCCAGACGCGTGTCGTGGGCGAGGTAGACCTCGGCCATTCCCCCGCGGCCGAGCACCTGGCCCAGTTCGTACCGCCCGCCGAGGCGACGCGGCTCTTCCATGTTTCCAGCCCTCTCCGTTTGGTCCCGGGCCGTACCCCCTGGTCGGCCCTCGGGGCCAGGGGTCCAGGCCCTGGCTTACGGTACCCGGCGGGGGCGGGCCCACCGGACGGCGGTTGTCGGCCGATATGCAACCGGTATCGCCGGGTACCGGGACCGGCCGGGAAGGCCGGTCTGCGTGTATGACGTGTGTTCGGTGTGATCCGTTGCGCCGCGGCGGTCGCCGGGCCGGCGGATCACCCGGCGTTCTCGCCCTCCAGCACGGCCTCTATGACATCGATCGCGATCGGGGCGGCCAGCCCGCTGCCGGAGATCTGGTCGCGCTCGTCGGAGCCGTCCTCGACGACCACGGCGACGGCGACGGGCGAGCCCTCGTCGGTCATGGCGTAGGAGATGAACCACGCGTACGGCAGGTCCTCGTTGTTCTCGCCGTGCTGGGCGGTGCCGGTCTTGCCGCCGATGACGGCGCCCTCGATGGCGCTGGTGTCGATGGTGCTCTCCTCGACCATGTACTCCATGGCGTCCTGGAGCTGCTGCGCGGTCTCCGGGGACATCGGGCGGCTCATCTCGTCCGGCTCGTTCTGCTCGACCACGTTGAGGTTGGGGGCGACGAGCTGGTCCAGCATGGTGGGCTGCATGAGCGAGCCGTCGTTGGCGACGGCTGCGGCGACCATGGCCATCTGGAGGGGGGTGGCGCGGTTGGACGCCTGGCCGATGCCGGCCTGGGCGTTCTGCGGCCGGTTGTCCTCGGGGTAGGAGCTGGCGGTGGCGCGGACGGGGATGAACAGCTCCTCGTTGAAGCCGAACTCCTCGGCCGCCTCGATCATCGTCTCGTTGCCGAGGTCGTTGCTCAGGCCGGCGAAGACGCTGTTGCAGGACCAGCGGATCGCCTCGCGGATGGAGGCGTCCTCACAGACGTTCGGGATCTGGTTGGGCAGCTCGACGCCCGCCGTGTCCGGCAGGATGTACGGGTCGTCGTACTCGGTGTTCTCGTTGACGTCGTCCACCAGGCCGTTCTCCAGGGCGGCGGCGGCGGTGACCACCTTGAACGTGGAGCCCGGGGGGTAGGTCTCGCGCAGCGCCCGGTTGAGCATGGGGTCGTCGGGGTTGGCCTCCGGCTGGAGGGCGTCCCACGCCTCGACGTCCTCGGGGCTGCTGCCCGCGAAGGTGGAGGGGTCGTACGACGGGGTGGAGACCAGGGCGAGGATCTCGCCGGTGCGCGGGTCCAGCGCGACGACGGCGCCCTTGTGGTCGCCGAGGCCCTCGAAGGCGGCGCGCTGGGCGTCGGCGTCGAGGGTGGTCACCACGTTGCCCCCGCGCTGGTCCTCGCCGGTGAGCATGTCGATGGTGCGGTTGAAGAACAGCCGGTCGTCGTCGCCGGTGAGGATGGAGTCGTAGATGTTCTCCAGCTGGGTGGTGCCGTAGGTCTGGGAGGCGTAGCCGGTGACCGGGGCCCACATCTCGCCGTCGGTCCAGGTCCGCTTGTAGGCGAAGTCGGTGTGGTCGGTCTCGACGGAGCCGGTGATGGGCTCGCCGTCCACGATGATGTTGCCGCGCGGGTGGGCGTAGCGCTCGATGGCGACCCGGCGGTTGTCCTCGTGGTTCTGCAGGTCGTCGGCCTGGACGAACTGGACCCAGTTGACGCGGATCAGCAGGGCCAGGATGAGCAGGCCGCAGAAGACGGCAACCCGTCGCATCGGTTTGTTCATGTTGTCCGGACCACCTGAGTCTGTTCTGCGTCGAGGGAGGGCGCCGGCGCCGGTGCGGGGCGGCGGGCGGTGTCGCTGATCCGCAGCAGGAGCGCGACGAGGGCCCAGTTCGCGATGACCGAGGAGCCGCCCTGGGCGAGGAACGGCATGGTCATGCCGGTCAGGGGGATCAGGCCCGTCACGCCGCCGGCGACCACGAAGACCTGGATCGCGAAGATGCCGGAGAGCCCCACGGCGAGGAGCTTGCCGAACGGGTCGCGGGCGGCGAGGGCGGTGCGCATGCCGCGTTCGATGAGCAGCGCGTAGAGCAGGATGACGGCCATCAGGCCGGTCAGGCCGAGCTCCTCGCCGACGGTGGCGAGGATGTAGTCGCTCTTGGTGGCGATGCCGCCGATGAGCCGGGAGTAGCCCTGGCCGAGGCCGGAGCCGAAGAGGCCGCCGGAGCCGAAGGCGAACATGGACTGGGCGGTCTCGGTGACACCGTCGTTGGAGGCGTGCTCCAGCGGGTTGAGCCAGTTGTGGACGCGCTCGCCGACGTGGGCGTTCGTGTTGGCGACGAAGACGGCGCCGGTGGCGGAGAGCAGGAGGCCGAAGATGATCCAGCTGGTGCGCTCGGTGGCGACGTAGAGCATGACGACGAAGATCCCGAAGAACAGCAGCGAGGTGCCGAGGTCGGTCTCGAAGATCAGGATCATCAGGCTGATCGCCCAGATGACGAGGATGGGGCCCATGTCCCGGCCGCGCGGCAGGTAGACGCCCATGACGCGGCGGCTGGCCAGGGCGAGGGCGTCGCGCTTGACCATCAGGTAGCCGGCGAAGAAGACGGCGATGATGATCTTGGCGAACTCGCCGGGCTGGAGGGAGCCGACGCCGGGGATGGAGATCCAGATGCGGGCGCCGTTGATCTCCTCGCCGACGATGATCGGGGAGGCGAGCAGGATGAGCGCGACCACCATGGAGATGTAGGTGTAGCGCTGGAGGATGCGGTGGTCCTTGAGGAAGATCAGGACCGCGAGGAAGAGCGCGACGCCGACGGTGGACCAGATCAGCTGGTCGGGGGCCATGGGGCCGCCCAGGGCGTCGGTGGTGATGCCGGGCTCCTGGTCCAGGCGCCAGATGAGGACCAGGCCGAGGCCGTTGAGCAGGGTGGCGATGGGCAGCATCAGCGGGTCGGCGTAGGGCGCGTACCGGCGGACGACGAGGTGGGCGACGCCGGCGAGCAGGCCGAGTCCGAGGCCGTAGCCCAGCATGCCGGTGGGGAGGGTCTCCTCCTTGGCGAGGCCGACGTTGGCGTAGGCCAGGACGGGGATGAGCACGGCGAAGACGAGCATCGCCAGCTCGGTGTTCCGGCGGCTGGGCAGGCCGCCGGTGGAGACGGTGGTGTTGCTGGTCTGGCTCATTGCCTTCCGGCCTTAGGTCAGCAGTCCCGGGCGAGTTCGCGCTGGCGCTCGGACAGGGACGGGGTCTGGGGGGCGGCCTCCGGGTTGGACGCGTCCTTGCCGTCGCCCTCGCCGCCCTGCTCGTTCAGCTCGTTCTGCCGGTCGGCCTGTGCCTGCTCCTGCTCGGCGAGGAGGCGGCACGCCTCGGCCTGCTCGGCGAGCTCGGCGATGCGGTCCTCGGCCTCGCCGAGGCTGCCGGTGGAGATGGACTCCTCGACCTGGTCGCGCTGGAACCGCGGCAGGTGCTCCAGCCGGATCTCGGGGTGGTCCTGCTCGACGCTGCTGAGGCTGAGCGGGCCGAGGTCCTGGCTGATGCCCTGGTAGAGCGCGACGTGGTCGCCGTTGGCGCCGATGTAGTACTGGCTCTGGGTCCAGCGGTACCCGGCGTAGAGGGCGCCGCCGAGGACGACGAGGGCGAGCGCGACGAGGGCGGTGCGCTTCAGCGCGCGGCGGCCGGGGCGCGCGGGCAGGTAGTCGGCGTCGGTGAACGCGCCGAAGGCGCCGGCGGGCGGGCCGGCCACGCCGGGCGGGGGCGAGCCGGGC
>NZ_JBPQTQ010000165.1:0-10416 GCF_051386415.1 Streptomyces sp. URMC 129 | reverse complement strand
CGTCGATCTCCCCCCCTCCCGTCCGCCACCCCTCGCACACCACGGAGGCGTCCATGCCCGAGCTGCACGTGCCGGTCCTGGTCGTAGGTGCCGGTCCGGCCGGACTGACCAGCGCCCTGGCCCTGTCCCGCTACGGAATCGACACCCTGCTCGTAGAGAAGCACGCCGGAACCGCGCACACCCCCCGGGCGCACATCGTCAACCAGCGCACGGTCGAGATCATGCGGCACCTCGGCATCGAGGACCGTCTCCTCGCCGCGGCCACCCCCCAGGAGATGATGCGCAACAACCTCTGGGTGACCAGCCTCGCCGGGCGCGAGGTCGCGCGCCTGGAAGCGTGGGGCACCGGCGCGGACCGCGCCGCCGAGTACCGTGCGGCGAGCCCGTCACCGATGGTCAACTGCCCGCAGACGATCTTCGAACCCATACTGCTGGAGGCCGTCTCCGAGACCGGCTGCGATGTGCGGTTCCAGCACGAGTTCCTGAGCTTCCAGGAGGACGACGACTCTCTCGTGAGCACCGTCCGCGACCGCCGTACCGGCGAGATCCTGACCATCCGCTCCCAGTACCTCATCGGCGCGGACGGCGCCCGCGGCCGGGTCCTCGGCCAGGCCGGGCTGAAGGTGGAGGGGCCGAGCCGGCTCGCACACGCCGCCAACGTGTGGTTCCGGGCCGACCTCGCCCGCTACCTGGCCCATCGGCCGGGCGTGCTCACCTGGAACGTGGCACCGGGCCCGCTTCCGGCCGGCCGACTGGGCACCCTGATCTGCCACCGGCCGTTCACCGAATTCGTCCTGGTCCTCAATTACGAACCGGGGAAGGACGATCCCACCGCGGCGGACGAAGCCGAACTGGTGCGCCGGATTCACGCGTGCATCGGGGACGACACGATACCGATCGAGATCCTCGGCCGCTCCGCGTGGACCGTCAACGCCCAGGTGGCTCCCGCCTACTCGGCGGGCCGGGTCTTCTGCATGGGCGACGCGGTGCACCGCCACCCGCCGACCAACGGGCTCGGCCTGAACATGTCGGTCGCCGACGCGTACAACCTGGCCTGGAAGCTGGCGCTGGTGCTGCGCGGCCAGGTGGGGCCGGCCCTGCTGGACAGCTACTCCTCGGAGCGGCAGCCGGTGGGCGCGGCCGGAGTGCGGCGGGCGATCACCAGCCGCGCCGAACTCGCCGAAGTCGGTACGGCACTCGGCTACGCGCCCGGCCAGTCCGAGGAGGAGGGGCAGCGCGCACTGGACCAGTTGTACGCGCCGGGGCCGGAGGGCGAGCGGCGGCGCGCGGCGCTGCGCCGGGCCGTCGCCCTGACCGACTACCAGTTCAACGCGCACGGGACGGAGCTGGGCTACCGCTACCCGGACGGCGCCGTCGCCGCCGACGGCACCCCCGAGCCGACGCCCTCCCGTGACCCGGAGCTGTACTACCAGCCCACCACCCGCCCCGGAGCCCGGCTGCCGCACGCCCGCCTGGGGCAGGGCACGGCCGAGTTCTCCACCCTGGACCTGCCCGGGGGACTCCGTTTCGCACTGATCACCGGGGTCGGCGGCGAGGAGTGGCACGCCGCGGCCAAGGCCGCCGCCGACGCCACCGGCGTCGAGATCGACGTGCACCTCATCGGGGGCCGTGACGGGATTCTCGACCTCTACGGCGAGTGGGCCGCCCGGCGCGAGGTCTCCGAGGACGGCTGCGTCCTGGTGAGACCGGACCGCCGCGTAGCCTGGCGTGCCCACCGGATCCGCCCCGCGGCGGCCGACGAACTGACCGATGCCCTGCGGCAGGTCCTCGGACAGTCGGCCACGCGCTGACGTTGCCGCCGGGCAGTCCCGAACCTGGGCGCGGTTCCGTGCGACGACCACGGGTCGTAGCGGTTGACTGTGGTCCGGGTGGTGCGCACGTCGCCTTCGCCACTCCTCGATCGGCTGGTACGGCCGGCATTCGGCCGCTGTGGGCCAAGTGCTGCCACGGTCGCGGAAGTCGCTGTTGCCGTCGATCACGAGTGTCGCGGTCATGCCAGCCGAGAGCGTGCGCCGGGTCGATACGCGTCCAGCCCCGATGCACCGTGGCCGACGCGGCCTCGTCCGGACCGCGGCGGCCGGTCCGAGCGCGTTCACGGCTCATACCTGCGGTTTCCGCCGAACGGGCCCGGGCTCACCACGCTCTCGTCCATGAGCCGCGGTCAGGGGATGAGCCTGCCGAGTATCGCCCCCCGTCCGGGCTGGCGCCGGCACAGCATCCAGCGATACGCCCGCGCTGCCCGCCGGCAGGACATGGGCACGGGCCACGAAGGCCAACTGCCCGGGAAACACGCCCCGTTCAAGCCCCACCTTGCCCAACGCCGGGCGGAGGCCAGCAGCCTGGTGACAGCCCCCGACCCGCGCCGCGGGATCGGCGAGCGCGGTTCCGGGGCGGCTGCCCGACTGTGGGCCGGCGACTGCGCCGGGCCCTCGCGATCCCGTCGTCGCCCGCCGCCCCCGACCGGGGACAGCGGCGGCACCTGATCAGGTCGTTCACCGGGACGCTCACCACCTTCGACGGCAACCGCCTGCCCGAGTGGATCGCCGACGCCATGCGCGCGGGCCTCCCCGCCACCGGCACCTTCGCCGCCGGCCGGAGAGCGACTTCGACGCGGTCGGCGTCGGACTGACCACCCACGGGACACTCCGGACCGGTGGCAGGCACGGTGATCCGGATCGAGTCGCTCGAGAGGCAGAGGTCCGGCCACGCCGGCTTCCCCCTCCTCCGCGGACGCGTCCTCCTCGCGTGAGTGGGAGCGGCCCCGTCCGGGCCTCCGCCGGTACGCCCTCTCGGCCGGAAACGCCGTCGCCTCCGCTGTCGCGAAAGAAGGATCGGCCCCTCCCGGGGGCCGATCCTTCTTGTCGGGTGATCGTGCCGGGCCGGTGCCGGCCCTGGACCTCCTTACTCCTCGCGGGGGAAGGACGCCGCCAGCTCGGACACCACGGCGTCCTGCTCGACCACCAGGCCGCCGGGGGTCGACTCGTCCGGGCGGAGGATGTAGCTCTCCAGCGTGGACGGGTTGGCCGGGTCGGAGAAGTCGTGGACCGAGCCGAAGCCGTCGTCCTCGGCCGTCATCGTCGCCATGGCGTCGGCCACGCCCTGCCGGGTGAGGTCACCGGACTCGCAGGCCGCCTCGATCGCCGACCCCACGGCGGAGATGGTCCGGTACCCGGTCACCACACCGTTGTCGAGCGTGGCGTCGGGGTACTCGGCCGCGTATGCCTCGGCAAGTTCGGGGATCGAGCCCTCGTCCGCGCCCATCGGCAGGACCGTGGACGCCACGTGGTAGGACGTCTGGAGGGCGGGGGCGGCGTCGGTCTCCAGCAACTGTGGGGCGAACGAGGGGCCGTTGCCGATGATCGGGATGTCCAGGCCCGACGCGGCGGAGACGCCGACCACCGAAGCCGCCTGGCGGGGACCGGCGCTGAGCACGATGGCGTCGACGTCCTCCCGGGCCAGTGCGGTGACCTGTGCGGTCATGTCCTGATCGGCGGGTGTGACCCGCTGTTCGACGATGTCGAGGCCGAGTCGTTCGGCGGCGTAGCGGGAGCCTTCGAGGGCGTTCTCGCCGTAGTCGCCCTCGAAGAAGATGTGGCCGATGGTGTCGCCCTCGGACAGGCCGTGCTGGTCGGTGAGGTAGGCGATCATGTTGATCGTCTCGATGTCGTAGGTGGTGCCCACCATCTGGATGTACGGGCTGCCCAGCAGGGAGGCGGACCAGCCCTGGGGGAGGACCAGCAAGTGGTCCTGCGCGTCGATGCGGTCCTTGACCGCGGCAACGTAGGGCGACCCCACGAACTGCGGGTAGGCGAGCACGCGGGGGGTCAGTTCCGTGTAGGCGGAGACGGCCTGTTCGGCGTCGTAGGCGTGGTCGCGGACTTCCAGCCGGATACGCCGGTCGCAGATGCCGCCGGCTTCGTTCGTCTGCTTGACCCAGAGTTGCTGGGCCTGGGTGACGCTGGTGCCGAGGGTGGCGTAGGGGCCGGTCATGTCGGTGAGAGCGCCGAGGGTGATGGTGTCGTCCGTGACCCCGATGTCGGTGGCGACGCCGTCTTGGCCTGCGCCTGCGTCGCCGGCCTCGGTCTTGTCGCTGCACGCGGCGAGGGACAGCGCCAGGACGCCGGCCGTCAGGACGGCCACCGCCGGGGTGTGTCTGAGTCCGTGTGGGATGTTCACGTCGGGATCTCCATGTTCTGTGAGGTCGTTGTCGCGGGTTTCGTCCGGGCGACGGGGGCCGGGGTGGGGGCGTTGTCCCGCGTCCTCCTGCGGGCCCACCGGGGGAGGGGCAGGCGTGCCAGTCCGCCCGGGAGGAAGAGGACAGCCGCGACCACGGCGGTGCCGTAGAGGTAGCGGGAGGCCTCGCCGGGCGCGATACCGCCGGTGCCGGGGGCGGCGACCAGGGGCAGGGACTCGCTGTATTTGGTGAGGACCTGGGGGATGAGGGTGACGAACGCGGCGCCGATGACGGCGCCGGACACGGTGCCGAGGCCGCCGATGATGATCATGGCGAGGTACTCGAGGGAGAGGGCGATGCCGAAGTAGCCGGGCACGGTGTGCTGGAACGCCAGCGCGAGCAGTACCCCGGCCAGTCCGGCGTACATGGAGGACAGGACGAAGACCGCCGCCCGCAGGCGGGTGAGGGGAACGCCCATGACGCCGGCCGCTGTGTGGTGGTCGCGGATGGCGTTGATCGCGCGGCCGGGCCGGCCGCGCAGGACGCCCCGGGCGAACAGGGCGCCCCCGGCGAGCAGCGCCAGCCCGAGGTACCAGAGCTTCTCCATGCTGCCGAAGGGAACTCCGGCGACGAGGGTGGGGGTCTCGTCGAAGGTGAAGCCGGGGACGGACATGGGGGGGACGGCGCGGCCGTTGAAACCGCCGGTCAGGTCGTGGGCGTTGAGCAGCACGTGCTGGCCGATGAAGATCAGGGCGAGGGTGGCGATGCCCAGGTAGGGGCCCATGACCCGTCCGGCGATGGGGCTGAACAGGCCGCCCGCCACCCCGGCCAGCAGGACCGCGAGGACCGCGGCGAGGACCGGTGGCAGTCCCCAGCCGGTCAGGCCGGTGGTGGTGTCGGGGTCGGCGGCGAGGACGCAGTAGCCGTAGGCGCCGACGGCGAGGAAGAAGGCGTGGCCCAGGGAGAGCTGCCCGGCCGAGCCGGTGAGCAGGTTGAGGCCGATGGCGCCGATGGCGGCGGCCATGGCGAACAAGCCGGCCTGGAGCCAGAACCGTTCGAGGTAGAACGGCAGGCCGAGCAGGACCACGGCGCCGATCGCCCAGCCGAGGCGGGAGGTGAGGGCTTCAGACACGGGACAGCTCCCTCGTTCCGAACAGCCCGGCCGGGCGGGCCAGGAGGACCAGGACCATCACGACGTAGGGGGCGATGCCGCCGAACCCGTTGCCCAGGAAGTCCAGTTCGGCCTCGTAGCCGGTGGTCATCGCCTCCGTGACGCCGACCACGAGGCCGCCGACGAGAGCGCCGGTGGTGGAGTCGAGACCGCCGATGATGGCGGCGGGGAAGGCGGCGAGGGCGACCTCGCCGGTGGTCCGGTCCAGGCCGGAGGTGGGGAAGACGGACAGGAACAGCGCCGCGACGGCGGCCAGCGCGCCGGCCACGGCCCAGGCCGAGGCGGAGACACGACCCAGGTGGATGCCCATCAGGGCGGCGGTCTCCCGGTCCTCGGCGGCTGCCCGCATGGCCACGCCCCAGGAGGTGAAGCGGAACGCGGCGAGGAAGACCGTGATGAGGAGGGCGGCGGTGACGAACGCCGCGACCCGGGTCTGCGGCACCGTCAGCGAGCCGACGGTGACGAGCCGGTCGCCCCAGGGGTCGTCGTAGGTGAGGATGTCGGGGCCGATACGGCGGGCGAGTTCGGTCAGCAGGACGATGTCGATGCCGATGGTGACGATGGCCAGCACGCCGTGGTCGTGGCCCCGGTAGCGGCGGATCACGGCCCATTCCAGCAGCGCGCCCAGCGCCGCGGCGCCCACGACACCCGCGAGCAGGGCCGCCCAGAAGCCCAGGGACTCCTGGGCGCGGACGGCGATGTAGCCGCCGGCGAGGAGGAGGGAGGCGTGGGCGAAGTTCACGACCTCGGTGGACTTGAAGATGATCACGAAGCCGAGCGCGATCAGCGCGTACACCGCGCCGAGCGACAGGCCGTGCACGAGATATTCGAGGAACTCGACGGATGATGTCATCGGGTGGGCTCCGCTTCCTGGTGACCGAGGTAGGCGCGGACGACGTCGGGGTCGTTCTGCACCTGGTCGGGGGTGCCTTCGGCGATCTTGCGGCCGAAGTCGAGGACCGTGACCGTGTCGGCCAGTCGCATGACCACTCCCATGTCGTGTTCCACCAGCAGCACGGAGAGGCCGAGGCTGTCGCGCAGCGAGGCGATCAGGGTGGCGGTGTGCTGCCGTTCGGTCGGGTTCATCCCGGCGATGGGCTCGTCCAGGAGCAGGACCCGCGGCTCCATGCACAGCGCCCGGCCCAGCTCGACGAGCTTCTGAACCCCGTAGGGCAGCAGCCCGGCCGGAGCGTTCAGGTATGGCTCCAGCCCGAGGAAGGCCGCGACCTGGCGCACCCGGGCCTCGTGCCGGGCCGCTTCGCGGGCGGCGGAGGGCAGCCGCAGCCCGCTGGCGAGGAACCCGGAACGGGTCAGCCGGTGCCGGCCCAGCATCAGCGTGTCGGCCACCGTGCTGTGCGCGGACAGCGCCAGGTTCTGGAAGGTGCGGGCCACGCCGCGACAGGCGATGGCGTGCGGGGCCGCGCCGGTCAGCTCCTGCCCGCCCAGGCGCACACTGCCGGA
Organism: Streptomyces sp. URMC 129; assembly: GCF_051386415.1. Taxonomy (NCBI): domain Bacteria; kingdom Bacillati; phylum Actinomycetota; class Actinomycetes; order Kitasatosporales; family Streptomycetaceae; genus Streptomyces; species Streptomyces sp. URMC 129. Next base: position 3,589 of record NZ_JBPQTQ010000165.1, on the reverse strand, counting down.
GGCCGCCCGGTAGACGCCGGACAGCACGTTGAAGCACGTCGACTTCCCCGCGCCGTTCGGCCCGATCACCGCGTGCACCGTGCCCGGTTCCACGGTGAAACTCACCTGGTCCAGCGCGGTCAGCCCCGCGAACCGCACCGTCACGTCCCTCACCTCCAAAGGCTCGGGCGTGTTCATTCCGACCACCTGCCGAGCACCGGCCGACCAGCCGCCACGGTGGTGGCGGTCGGGGCGGCGGCGTCCTCGTGGACCACGCCGAGGTAGCGGCGGCGGACCTCATCGCTGGCGGCCAGTTCACCGGCGTCGCCGGCCAGCGCGACCCGGCCGTTCTCCAGCACGCAGGCGGTGGTGGCGATCCGCAGCGCCAGGGCGGCGTTCTGCTCCACCAGCAGAACCGACGTGCCCTGCGCGTGGATCTCCCGTACCGTCCGCGCGATCCGCGCGGTCATCTGCGGCGACAGGCCCAGCGACGGCTCATCCAGCAGCAACAGCCGCGGCCCGGCCATCAACGCCCTCCCCATCGCCAGCATCTGCTGCTCGCCGCCCGACAGCAGTCCCGCCCGCTGATGGGCGCGGTCGGCCAGCACCGGGAACAGCTCAAGCACCCGTTCCCGCGCCGCCCGCACCGCCGCCCGCGTGAGGTCCCGCGCCGGGCGGATCTCCGGCCCCGCCATGTCCGCGACCCGCCCCGCCGGCTCCCCGACGGCCAGCTCCGCCAGCCGCTCGCCGACCTCCCGCTCGGACACCGGCTGCAGCGGCACCCCGCCGCCCAGCGTCAGCACCACGGGCAGCCGGCGCTGCGCCGCCACCGCCCGGGTGATCAGGCCGTGGAACTGGGTCGTCCGCAGCACCGTCCACGGCACCTCGGACTCGGCGACGATCCGCTCGCACGCGGCCTTCGCCCGGTAGTAGGAGAACCCGGGCACCCGGTCGATGCCCACGATCGAGATGTACGCGACGTGGGCCACCCCGGCGTCCCGGGCCGCCCCGGTCAGCCGCCGCGTCATCGCCACGTCGGCCGACCCGATCGCCGTCGCGCAGTGCACCACCGTGTCGGCGCCGGAGAGCGCGGGCCCGAGCCCCTCGCCCGTCTTCAGGTCCCCCCGCACCCACTCCACCGGCAGCCGCTCGCCCTGCGAGCGCCCCCGGCGGCTCAGGACCCGCACCTCGTGCTCGTCCTCCAGCAGCCTGCGCACGACCTCGCGGCCGAGCGTCCCGGTACCGCCGGTCACCAGGACCACGCTGTTCACAGTCGCCTCATGGTCGGTCCTCGCCTTCCGCCGCTCCCATCTTCGCGGAACCGGCCGGAGCACGCAGCCGCGCGCCCGCACGCCGGTGCCCCCACCGCGCACCGCGCGGCGGGGGCACCAGGGGCACGCCTAGCTGCAGCCGCTCGTGGAGCCGCAGCCCTCGCACAGGTAGCAGCTACCGGCGCGGCGCATCTTCGTCCCGCAGGACAGGCACAGCGGCGCGTCCGCGTTCAGGCCGAGCTGGATCTCCGCCAGCTCCGTCGAGCTGTGCGCCTCCTGCGGCGCGGGCCGCTCCGCGTCCGGCTCCGCCGCCGCGGCGGGCGCCTGGGCCGCGGCACCGCCCGACCGGGGGGCCTGCGCCTGGAGCGGCGCCGACTGGGACAGCCCCTCGACGTCCACGTCCTCGTCGGCCGGCTCGTACGAACCGGTCTCCAGGTGGCGCTGCCGCTCGCCCGCCGTGTGGATGCCCAGGGCCGACCTGGTCTCGAACGGCAGGAAGTCCAGCGCCAGCCGGCGGAAGATGTAGTCGACGATGGACTGGGCCATCCGGACGTCCTGGTCGTCGGTCATGCCCGCCGGCTCGAAGCGCATGTTGGTGAACTTCGAGACGTACGTCTCCAGCGGAACGCCGTACTGCAGGCCCACCGAGACGGCGATCGAGAAGGCGTCCATCATGCCCGCCAGGGTCGAGCCCTGCTTGGACATCTTCAGGAAGACCTCGCCCAGCCCGTCGTCCGGGTAGGAGTTCGCCGTCATGTACCCCTCGGCGCCGCCCACCGTGAACGAGGTGGTGATCCCCGGCCTGCCCTTCGGCAGCCGCTTGCGCACCGGGCGGTACTCCACGATCTTCTCCGGCTCGGGCGCCCGCTCGCCGCTCTCCTGGTCCTTCTTCTTCGCGGACAGCGGCTGGCCGACCTTGCTGTTCTCCACGTACACGGCGAGCGCCTTGACGCCGAGCTTCCACCCCTGGAGGTAGATCTCCGCCACGTCGTCCGCGGTGCTGGTGCTCGGCATGTTGACCGTCTTGGAGATGGCGCCGCTGAGGAACGGCTGGGTGGCGGCCATCATCCGCACGTGCCCCATCGGGGCGATCGACCGCTCGCCCATCGCGCAGTCGAAGACCTCGTAGTGCTCGTGCCGCAGCCCGGGGGCGTCCACCACGTTCCCGTGCTCGGCGATGTGCGCGACGATCGCCTCGACCTGCTCCGGCTGGTAGCCCAGGCGCTTGAGGGCCTTGGGCACCGTGTTGTTCACGATCTGCATCGAGCCGCCGCCGACCAGCTTCTTGAACTTCACCAGCGCCAGGTCGGGCTCGATCCCGGTGGTGTCGCAGTCCATCATCAGGCCGATCGTGCCGGTCGGGGCCAGCACGGACGCCTGGGCGTTGCGGAAACCGTTCTTCTTGCCGAGCCGGAGCACGTCCTGCCACGCCTCGGTGGCCGCGGCCCAGACCGGGGTGTCGAGGTCGTCCATCCGCCGGGCGGCGTCGTTGGCCTCGGCGTGCTGCCGCATCACGCGGTTGTGGGCGTCCGCGTTGCGCGCGTACCCGTCGTACGCGCCGACGACCGCGGCCAGCTCGGCGGAACGCCGGTAGGAGGTGCCGGTCATCAGCGAGGTGATCGCGCCGGCCAGGGCACGGCCGCCGTCCGAGTCGTACGCGTGGCCGGTCGCCATCAGCAGCGCGCCGAGGTTGGCGTAGCCGATGCCGAGCTGGCGGAAGGCGCGGGTGGTCTCGCCGATCTTCCGGGTCGGGAAGTCCGCGAAGCAGATGGAGATGTCCATGGCTGTGATGACCAGCTCCACGACCTTGGCGAACCGCGCGGCGTCGAACGCCTGGTGGCCCTCGCCGTCGTCGGAGAGGAACTTCATCAGGTTGAGGGAGGCCAGGTTGCAGCTCGAGTTGTCCAGGTGCATGTACTCGCTGCACGGGTTCGAGGCGGTGATCCGGCCGCTCTCGGGCGAGGTGTGCCAGTGGTTGATCGTGTCGTCGTACTGGATACCCGGGTCGGCGCAGGCGTGGGCGGCCTCGGCCATCTTGCGGAACAGGGCGCGGGCGTCCACCTCCTCGATGATCTCGCCGGTGGTCCGCGCCCGCAGGCCGAAGCGCTCGCCCGCCTCCACGGCCCGCATGAACGCGTCGGTGACACGCACCGAGTTGTTCGCGTTCTGGTACTGCACGGAGGTGATGTCCTCGCCGCCGAGGTCCATGTCGAAGCCCGCGTCCCGCAGCGCGCGGATCTTCTCCTCCTCCTTCACCTTGGTCTCGATGAAGGCCTCCACGTCCGGGTGGTCCACGTCCAGCACGACCATCTTGGCCGCGGGGGGGGGGGGGGGGGCGC
>NZ_JBPQTQ010000164.1:0-10631 GCF_051386415.1 Streptomyces sp. URMC 129 | reverse complement strand
CGCCCGCACCAGACGCCGGGCCAGCACACCCCCGGACCGGAGCGCGACCTGATCCTCACCGGTGACACCGGTCAGGACGGCGGCCAGGTGGGCGGCGGCCTCGGTGTCGAGGGTGTCCGGCAGGTCGATCAAACCACCCCAGACGCGGGGCAGTTCGAGGGCGGCGACCCGGCCGAGGCCCCAGAGGAGCGCCTGCGGCACGGCGGTGAGGGGGTCGGCCGGGCCGGTGGAGACCGCGCCCCGGGTCGCGCACCACAGGGGGGCGGCGACCGCCCGGTCGGCCAGCGCCTGGAGGAGGGCGAGGGTGGCGGCGAGGCCGCCCGGCAGCGCCGGGTGCCCGGGGTGCGGCCGGTCGTCCAGGGCGAGCAGCGACAGCACGCCCGCGACGGTGCCGTGGCCGTCGAGCCGGGCGGCGAGCGCGGCGCGGTCGTCGGCGGGGCCGACGGCGAACGGCACGATGTCCGCGCCGTGCGCCGCGAGTGCGGCGAGCACGGCGGCGATCCGGTCGTCGCCGTCGCGTCCGGCGGGCACGGCGGCCAGCCACCGCCCGGCGGGGCGGGCGGGCGGCGGGGCGGTGCCGAGCGGCGTCCAGGCGACGCGGTAGCGCCAGGTGTCGTCGGTGGCGCGTGCGTGGCGACGGCGGCGCCAGGAGGAGAGCGCGGGCAGCACGGAACGGAGCGGCGCGTCGTCCGGCACCTGAAGCCGCTCGGTGAGGGCGGCCAGGTCCTCGCGTTCCACCGACTCCCAGAACTCGGCCTCGCCGGGGTCCCGTTGGGCGCCGCGCAGCCAGTAGCCGGTGCGCTGGAAGGCGTAGGTGGGCAGCTCGACACGGCGCGGCCGGTGGGCCGCGAACATCGAGGCCCAGTCCAACGGCGCGCCGTGGACGTGGAGTCGGGCGAACGCGGCGGTGACGGCCTCGACGCCGGTCCGGTCGGCGCGCAGCAGCGGGACGACGGCGGTCTCCTCCGGCACCAGGTCGCGGGCGAGCGCGGCGAGTCCGCCCCCGGGTCCGGCCTCGACCAGCCGGGTCGCACCGTCGTGGGTGAGCGTGGCGACCGCGTCCGCGAACCGCACCGGCTCGCGGATCTGCCGCACCCAGTAGGCGGGGTCGGCGAGTTCGTCGGCGGTGACGCGGCGGCCGGTGAGCGTGGACACGAAGGGGATGGCGGGCGCCCCGAACACCGCCTTCCCGGCCAGGGACCGGAAGTCCGCGAGCATCGGCTCCATCAGCGGGGAGTGGAACGCGTGGCTCACCGCCAGCCGCCGGGTGCGGCAGCCGCGCGCGGCGAGCCGGTCCGCGATCTCGGTGACGGCCGCCTCGGTGCCCGAGATCACCACGGACGCCGGGCCGTTGACGGCGGCCAGCGCCGCGGTGTCCGGGTGCTCCGCGAGCAGCGGCAGCACCTCCTCCTGGGGGGCGCGCACCGCGACCATGGCGCCGCCGGGCGGCAGTGCCTGCATCAGGCGGCCCCGCGCGGCCACCAGCGCCGCCGCGTCCGCGAGCGTCAGCACCCCGGCGACGTGGGCGGCGGCGAACTCCCCCACCGAGTGCCCGGCCACCGCGACCGGCCGCACGCCCCACGACTCGATGAGCCGGTACAGCGCCACCTCGACGGCGAACAGGGCGGGTTGGGCGTAGGCGGTGCCGTTCAGGAGGGCGGAGTCGTCGCCGAACAGGACCGGGCGCAGGGGCCGGTCGAGGTGGCGGTCGAGTTCGGCGCACGCCTCGTCGAACGCGGCGGCGAAGACGGGGAACGCGGCGTGCAGGTCGCGGCCCATGCCGGGGCGCTGGCTGCCCTGTCCGGTGAACAGCACGGCGGTGCCGCCGGCCGGTCCGGTCCGGCCGGTGACGGTGCCGGGCGCCGGGGTGTCCCGGGCCAGCGCCCGCAGTCCGGCGGTGAGTTCGGCCCGGTCGCGGCCGGTGATCACGGCCCGGTGCGGGAGAGCGGCGCGGGAGACGGCGAGCGAGTGGCCGATGTCGGCGGCGTCGGGCTCCGGAACGGCGAGGACGTGGGCGAGGAGCCGTTCGGCCTGGGCGCGCAGGGCCGCGGCGCTGTGGGCCGAGACGGGCCAGGCGAGCGGGGTGCCGTGCGCGGTGAAGCGGCGCCGCTCCTGCGGGACACCGGGCGGGGCCGGGGCCTGTTCGACGATGACGTGGGCGTTGGTGCCGCTGACGCCGAACGAGGAGATCCCGGCGCGGCGCGGCTGCCCGTTGTCCTTCTCGGGCCACGGCACCGGTTCGGTGAGGAGCCGGACGTTGCCCGCGGACCAGTCGACGTGCGGGGTGGGCTCGTTGACGTGCAGGGTGCGCGGCAGCAGCCCGTTGCGGAGCGCGAGGACCATCTTGATGACGCCGCCGACCCCGGCCGCCGCCTGGGTGTGCCCGATGTTGGACTTCAACGATCCGAGCCACAGCGGGCGTTCGGCGGGGCGGTCCTGGCCGTAGGTGGCCAGCAGCGCCTGGGCCTCGATCGGGTCACCGAGGGCGGTGCCGGTGCCGTGCGCCTCGACGGCGTCGACCTCACCGGGGGCGAGGCCCGCGTTGGCGAGGGCCTGCCGGATGACGCGTTGCTGGGCGGGCCCGTTGGGGGCGGTCAGGCCGTTGGACGCGCCGTCCTGGTTGACGGCCGACCCCCGCACGACCGCGAGCACCGGGTGCCCGTTGCGGCGCGCGTCCGCGAGCCGCTCCAGCAGCAGCATGCCCGCGCCCTCGCCCCAGCCGGTGCCGTCGGCCGCCGCCGCGAACGACTTGCAGCGGCCGTCGGCGGCCAGGCCCTGCTGGCGGCTGAACTCGGTGAACATGCCGGTCGCGGCCATGATGGCGACGCCGCCCGCGAAGGCCATGGCGCACTCGCGCTGCCGCAGCGCCTGAACGGCCAGGTGGAGTGCGACGAGCGAGGACGAGCAGGCGGTGTCCACGGACACCGTCGGGCCTTCGAGTCCGAACGTGTAGGCGATGCGGCCGGAGGCGACGCTGGGGGCGGTGCCGGTGAGCAGATGCCCGGACAGCTCCTCCAGGTTCTCCCCGTCCGTCGCGTAGCCCTGGTAGGCGAGGCCGACGAACACGCCGGTGCGGGAGCCGCGTTGGGTCGCCGGGTCGATCCCGGCCCGCTCGTACGCCTCCCAGGTGATCTCCAGCAGCAGCCGCTGCTGCGGGTCCATGGCCAGGGCCTCGCGCGGCGAGATCCCGAAGAACGCGGCGTCGAACCGGTCGGCGTCGTGCAGGAATCCGCCTTCGCGGGTGTAGCAGGTGCCGGGCCTGCCGGGCTGGGGGTCGTAGAGCGCGTCGAGGTCCCAGCCACGGTTGGCGGGGAAGCCGGAGACGGCGTCGGTGCCGTCCGCGACGAGCCGCCACAGGTGTTCCGGGGTGTCGGCGCCGCCGGGGTAGCGGCAGCTCATCGCGACGATCGCGATGGGCTCGGTGTCCTTGGCCTCGGCCTGCTGGAGCAGCGACTTGGTCTGCTTGAGGTCGGCGGTGACCCGCTTGAGGTAGTCGAGGAGCCGCTGTTCGTGGGGGCCGGGCTGGGGGTTCCGCTCCTGCATGGTGTCGTTCACCTGCCGATTTCCTGGTCGACCAGCGCGAAGATGGTGTCGATCGTGGCTGTCCGTAGCTGCTCGTCGGTGCTGTTGGCCGCCCCGGTGCCGTTGCCGCCGTCGGGGTCCGGCTCGTTGAGGAGCGTGAGCAGGCCGCCGAGCCGGGCCCGGACGCGGGCGCGGACGCCGGGGTCGTCGGCGCCGAGCGCCGCGACGGCGGACTCCAGGCGGTCGATCTCGCCGAACACGGAGGCCACGTGGTTCGCCGGCCGGGGGGCGAGGTCGTCGCGGACGCGCCCGGCGAGGGCCAGTGGCGTCGGGAAGTCGAACACGAGGGTGGCCGGGAGCCGCAGGCCGGTCGCGGCGGCGAGCCGGTTCCGCAGTTCGACGGAGGTGAGGGAGTCGAAGCCGAGGGCCTTGAACTCCCGTTCCTCCTCGACGTTCTGCGGCCCCGGCAGGCCGATGACCGCCGCGACCTGGCCGCGCACCACGTCGAGGACGACGCGGGCGCGTTCGGCGTCGTCCAGACCGGCCAGCCGCTGCCGCAGCGCCTCCGGGGAGCCGCCGTCGTGCCCGCCGGCGGGCGTGGCGCGGCGCACGGACCGGCCGCGCACCAGGCCCCGCAGGAGGTGCGGCACGTCCTCGGGCGCGGGTGCGGGGGCGGGCGGGGCGGCGAACCGCACGGGGACGGCGACGGCGGCCGGTCCCGACCCGGCGGCGTCGAACAGCGCGAGGCCCTCGGCCGCGCCGAACGACACCAGGCCGGAGCGGGCCAGCCGTTCGCGCTGCCGCTCGTCCATCGTCCCGGCCATGCCGCCGTCCGCCCAGGGTCCCCAGGCCAGCGACACGGCCGGCAGTCCCTCGGCGCGGCGCCGCGCGGCGAGCGCGTCCAGATACGCGTTGGCCGCCGCGTAGTTGCCCTGTCCGGCGCTGCCGAGGGTGGCGGCGACGGAGGAGAAGAGGACGAACGCCGACAGGTCCAGATGCCGGGTCAGCTCGTGCAGGTGCCAGGCCGCGTCGGCCTTGGGCCGCAGCACGCGCGCCAGCCGTTCGGGGGTGAGCGCGCCGATCAGCCCGTCGTCCAGGACACCGGCCGCGTGGACGACGGCGGTCAGGCCGTCACCGTGGGCGGCGAGGAGGGCGGCCAGCGCGTCGCGGTCGGCGACGTCGCAGGCGGCGAACGTCACCTCGGCGCCGTGTGCGGTGAGTTCGTCGCGCAGGGCGTCCGCCCCAGGGGCGGCGGGGCCGCGTCGGCCGGCCAACAGCAGGCGGCGGACGCCGTGCTGGGTCACCAGGTGGCGGGCGACGCGGGCGCCGAGCGCGCCGGAGGCCCCGGTGATCAGGACCGTGCCGTCCTGGCCGGTGCCCGAACGGGTCGCCGGGGCGGGGACGGTGAGGACAAGCTTGCCGGTGTGCCGGGCCTGGCCGATGTGGCGCAGCGCCTCGCGGGCCTCGCGCACGTCCCAGCAGGTCCGGGGCAACGGCCGCAGCGCGCCGCGTTCGAAGAGCCGCACCAGCTCGGTGAGCATGGCGCCGATGCGGTCCGGCCCGGCCTCGATGGTGTCGAACGCCCGGTAGGTGACACCGGGCCGGTCCGCGGCGACCCGGTCGGCGTCCCGGACATCGGTCTTGCCCAGCTCCAGGAACCGGCCGCCGGCACCGTTGAGGAGGCGGAGGGAGGCGTCGACGTAGTCCCCGGCGAAGGAGTTGAGGACGACGTCCATGCCGCGTCCGCCGGTGGCGGCGCGGAAGCGTTCCTCGAAGTCGAGGGTGCGGGAGGAGGCGAGCCGGTCGGGGTACAGGCCGAGCGGTTCGAGCGCCGCCCATTTGGCGGGCCCGGCGGTGCCGTAGACATCGGCGCCGAGGTGGCGGGCGAGTTGGGTGGCGGCCATGCCGACGCCGCCGGCGGCGGAGTGGATCAGCACGGACTCGCCGGGCCGCAGCCCGGCCAGGTCGACCAGGGCGTAGTAGGCGGTGAGGAACACGATGGGCACGGAGGCCGCCTCGGCGAACGTCCAGCCCCCGGGCATCCGGGTCACCAACCGGTGGTCGGTCACCGCGAGCGGCCCGAACGCCTCGGGGATCATCCCGAACACCCGGTCGCCCGGCCGGAGTCCGGTGACGCCGGGGCCGGTCTCCACGACGACTCCGGCGCCTTCGCTGCCGAGCCGGGCCGTCCCGTCCGGGTACATGCCGACGGCGATCAGCGCGTCGCGGAAGTTGACGCCCGCGGCGCGGATCGCGACGCGGACCTGGCCCTCGGCCAGGGGGGCGGTGGCGGCGGGGTTGTCGGCCAGGGCGAGCGCGTCGAGCGTTCCGGCGCCGGTCGCGGTGAGCCGCCAGGCGGCGGCGCCGGGTTCGGGCACGAGGAGACCGGCGGTGTCGGGACGGGTCAGGCGCGGGGCGTGTGCCGTGCCCTGCCGCAGGGCGAGTTGCGGCTCGCCGGAGGCGAGGGCGGTCGGCAGGGCCAGGTCGGAGGCGGGGTGCCCGTCGAGGTCGGCGAGCACGATGCGGCCGGGGTGCTCGGACTGCGCGGAGCGGGCCAGGCCCCAGACGGCGGCCTGCGCCGGGTCGGGCGCGGGGTCGCCGGAGTTGACCGTGACGGCGCCGCGGGTGGCCAGCACCAGGCGGGTGGCGGCGAGCCGTTCGTCCGCGAGCCAGGTCTGGAGGAGGGCGAGCGCGTTCCGGGTCGCCTCGTGCGCGGCCTCGGGCCCGTCGCCGCCGCGCGGTTGGGCGAGGACGACGGCGGCGGGCGGGGCGGCGCCCGCGTCGAGGGCGGCGCTCAGCGCGGCGAACTCCGCGTAGCGGGGCAGGGGTTCGGCGGTGCCGGCTCCGGTGCCGGGGCCGGGCAGCGGGACCGGCGGCCACGCCAGGTGGAACAGGGCGTCGGGCGCGGGCCGTGCCGCGCCGGTCGGGGCGGGCGCGGGCCGCAGGAGGAGGGCGTCGATGTGGGCGACGGGCCGCCCGGCGCCGTCCGCGGCGAGCAGCGTGACCCTGTCGGGCCCGGCGGGGGCGAGGCGGACGCGGAGCGCGGTGGCGTCGGTGGCGTGCAGGGCGGCCCCGGCGAAGGAGAACGGCACGCGCGCCCGGCCGTCGTCCGGCAGCAACCCGCCCCAGCCGACCGCGTGCAGGGCCGCGTCGAGGAGGGCCGGGTGGACGCCGAAGCCGTCCACGGCGGTGCCCTCGGGCAGCGCGACCTCCGCGAACACCTCGTCGCCGCGCCGCCACACGCCGCGCAGGCCCCGGAAGACGGGGCCGTAGCCGAAGCCGAGGTCCGCGAGCCGGTCGTAGCAGTCGTGGACGGGGACGGCCTCGGCGGAGGCGGGCGGCCAGACGGTGAGATCCGTGGTCTCGGGACCGGTCGCGGCTTCGGGCTCGGTTTCGGGCGCGGTTTCGGTGAGGGTGCCGTTCGCGTGCCGGGTCCAGGCGGCGTCCGGGTCGCCGTCGCCGGGGCGCGAGTGGACGCGGAGGGGGCGGCGGCCGGTGTCGTCGGCGGCGCCGACCGTGATCTGGAGCTGCAGGCCGCCCTGTTCGGGCAGGGCGAGCGGGGTGTCGAGCACCAGTTCCTCGACGTGGCCGCCGCCCGTCTCGCGGGCGGCCCGCAGCGCGAGGTCGAGCAAGGCCGTTCCGGGCAGCAACGCCGGGCCCCCGACGCGGTGTTCGGCCAGCCAGGGCTGGTCGGCCAGGGAGAGGCGGCCGGTGAGGAGCACGCCGTCGCCGTCGGGGAGGGTGACGGCCGCGCCCAGCAGCGGATGACCGGCGGGCCGCAGTCCGGCACCGGTGAGGTCACCGGCGGGTGGGCGGGTGTCGAGCCAGTACCGCTGCCGCTGGAAGGGGTAGGTGGGCAGGTCGAGGCGGCGCGGCCGGTGCGCGGCGAGGGGCCGGGTCCAGTCCACAGGAGCGCCCAGCACGTGCAGTTGGGCCAGCGCGGTGGCGAACGAGACGGCCTCGGGCCGGTCCGGGCGCAGGGCGGGCACGGCGACCGGCTGCGCGTGGTGGGCGGTGTCGTGGGCGTTCTGGGCGAGGGCGGCGAGGACGCCGCCGGGGCCGGTCTCCAGGAACGCGGTGATGCCCTCGGCGGCGAGGGCACGGACCGCGTCGTGGAAGCGGACGGCGTGCCGCGCGTGCCGGGTCCAGTGGTCCGGGTCGGACACCTCCTCGGCGGTGACGGCGCGTCCGGTGAGGGCGGAGACAAGGGGCACACGGGGGGCGTGGCACGTCGCTCCGGCGACCACCGCGCGGAACTCGTCCAGCATCGGCTCCATCAGCGGCGAGTGGAACGCGTGGGAGACGGCGAGCCGTTTGGTGCGGCGGCCCCGGGCCGCGAGGGTGCCCGCGATGTCCAGCACGGCGTGCTCGGCACCGGAAAGGACCACGGACGCGGGCCCGTTGACCGCCGCGATGCTCACCGGGCCGGTGCCGCCGCCGAGCAGCGGCAGCACCTCGTCCTCGGCCGCCTCCACCGCGACCATCGCGCCGCCGGGCGGCAGCGCCCGCATCAGCCGGCCGCGGGCCGCGACGAGCCGGGCGGCGTCGGCGAGGGACCAGACGCCCGCGGCGTGGGCGGCGGCGAACTCCCCGATGGAGTGGCCCGCCAGCGCCGCCGGGCGCACGCCCCACGACTCGGTCAGCCGGAACAGGGCGACCTCGACGGCGAACAGGGCGGCCTGCGCCCAGCGGGTCTCGTCCAGCGTCCCGGCGTCGTGCCCGAAGACGACGTCACGCAGCGGCCGTTCGAGGTGCCGGTCGAGTTCGGCGCACGCCTGGTCGAAGGCGTCGGCGAACACCGGGAAGGCGGCGTAGAGTTCGCGGCCCATGCCGAGTCGCTGACTGCCCTGGCCGGAGAAGAGGAAGGCGACCCGGGGGGGCTGGGCGGCACGGCCCCGGACCACGGTGGTGTGCGGCTCGCCCGCCGCGAGGGCCCGCAGCCCGTCGAGGGCCGATGCCCGGTCGTGTCCGACGACGACGGCTCGGTGTTCCAGCGCGGCCCGGCCGGTGGCCAGTGTCCAGGCCACGTCGGCGGGTTCCCCGTCGCCGGGTCCGCGTCGTTCACCGCCGGGGCGTTCGCCGCCGGGCTCGCCGGTCAGCCGTGCCAGCAGCCGCGTCGCCTGGGCGCGCAGCGCGCCGTCGCTGCCGCCGTAGAGGGGCCAGGGGGTGACGTGCGGCGCGGCGGCGGGCCGTGGCGGCGCGTCCGGCGCGGGGGCGGGGGCGGGCGGCTCCTCCACGATGACGTGGGCGTTGGTGCCGCTCACCCCGAAGGACGAGATCCCGGCGCGGCGCGGGCGGTCGTCGTCCCGCCACGGCACCGGTTCGGTGAGGAGCCGGACCGCGCCGGCGGACCAGTCGACGTGCGGGGTGGGCTCGTTGACGTGCAGGGTGCGCGGCAGCAGCCCGTTGCGCAGCGCCTGCACCATCTTGATGACGCCGCCGACCCCGGCCGCCGCCTGCGCGTGGCCGATGTTCGACTTCAAAGACCCCAGCCACAGCGGACGTTCGGCGGGTCGGTCCTGGCCGTAGGTGGCCAGCAGCGCCTGCGCCTCGATCGGGTCCCCGAGCACGGTGCCGGTGCCGTGGCCCTCGACGGCGTCGACCTCGGCCGCCGTGAGACCGGCGTTGGCGAGGGCCTGCCGGATGACGCGCTGCTGCGCGGGACCGTTGGGCGCCGTGAGGCCGTTGGAGGCGCCGTCCTGGTTGATCGCGGAGCCGCGCACGACCGCGAGCACCGGGTGCCCGTTGCGGCGCGCGTCGGAGAGCCGTTCCAGCAGCAGCACGCCCGCGCCCTCGGCCCAGCCGGTGCCGTCGGCCGCCGCCGCGAAAGCCTTGCAGCGGCCGTCGGCGGCCAGGCCGCGCTGGCGGCTGAACTCGATGAACGCGCTCGGGCTGGACATCACCGTGACGCCACCGGCCAGCGCCATCGCGCACTCCCCCTGCCGCAGCGCCTGCGCGGCCAGGTGGAGGGCGACCAGGGAGGACGAGCAGGCGGTGTCGACCGTGACGGCCGGGCCTTCGAGCCCGAAGGTGTAGGCGATGCGGCCGGAGACGACGCTCGCCGAACTGCCGGTGCCCACATAGCCTTCGAGGTCGTCCGGGGCGTGCACCAGCCGGGCGGCGTAGTCCTGGTAGCCGGTGCCGACGAACACGCCGGTGCGGCTGCCGCCCACCGACGCCGGGTCGATCCCGGCCCGTTCCAGCGTCTCCCACGTGACTTCGAGAAGCAGCCGCTGCTGCGGGTCCATGGCGAGCGCCTCGCGGGGCGAGATCCCGAAGAACAGGGGGTCGAACTCGCCCACGCCGTCAAGGAATCCGCCCTCGCGTGCGTAGCAGGAGCCGGGCCGGTCCGGGTCGGGGTGGTAGAGGGCGTCGAGGTCCCAGCCGCGGTCGGTGGGGAAGCCGGAGACGGCGTCGCGCCCGTCGGCGACCAGCCGCCACAGGTCCTCGGGGCTGCCGACGCCGCCGGGGTAGCGGCAGCCCATCGCGACGATGGCGATGGGGTCTTCGTCCGCCGTGGCGCCCGGCGCTGCGGCCGGGGCGGTGATCGCCGTCGCGCCGGAGGGGGTGAGCGCGGCGTGCAGATGGGCGGCGAGGGCGGTGGGCGTGGGGTGGTCGAAGACGAGGGTGGCCGGGAGCCGCAGGCCGGTGGCGCGGGCCAGCCGGTCGCGCAGTTCGACGGCGGTCAGCGAGTCGAATCCCAGCTCGCGGAAAGCCCGTTCGGCCGGGACGGCGGCGGTGTCGCGGTGCCCGATGACGGCGGCGGCGGTGTCGCGCACCAGCTCCAGCACGGCGGGCAGGCGCCCGGACTCGGGCAGTCCGGCCACGCTCCGCACGAAGGGGGGAACGCCCTTCGCCTCGCCGCCCGTTCCGGACGCCGCCGCGTCGGTGGCCGCCCGCGCCTCCGGCAGGTCGGCCAGGAGCGGGCTGGGCCGCGGCAGGGTGAACGCGGGGGCGAAGCGCTCCCAGGTGACGTCCGCGACCGTCACGTTGGTCTCGTCGGCTTCGAGTGCGGCGCGCAGCGCGGTCAGGGCGGGCGCCGCGCACCTGGACGAATTCCTGGGCGACCGGCCGCTGGACGCGTTCGTGCTGTTCTCCTCCATCGCGGG
>NZ_JBPQTQ010000163.1:0-10795 GCF_051386415.1 Streptomyces sp. URMC 129 | reverse complement strand
CCTCAAACCGGGCCGCATCGGCACCACCGTGATCCAGCTCCTCATCGACGCCATCGAGAGCCCCGGCGGCCGACGCGCCGCAGGAGGGCACCGGCCCGCTCTATGTCGTCGGTGACGTGCACGGTTATCTGGACGAGCTGCGCGCGGCCCTGCGCGCGGCGGGCCTCACCGACGACAGCGACGGCTGGGCGGCGGGCACCACGCGGCTGTGGTTCCTCGGGGACTTCACCGACCGCGGCCCGGACGGCGTCGGCGTGATCGACCTGGTGATGCGGCTGTCCGCCGAGGCCGCCGCCGCCGGCGGGTACTGCAAGGCCCTGCTCGGCAATCACGAGCTGCTGCTGATCGGCGCGAGCCGCTTCGGCGACACGCCGGTGGACTCCTCGGCCGGCACCGCGTCGTTCCAGGCGGCCTGGCTGCTCAACGGCGGGCAGCGCAGTGACATGGAGCGCCTCCAGGACCACCACGTCCAGTGGATGTCCCGGCTGGACTCGATGGCCCTGGCCGACGGGCACCTGCTGCTGCACTCCGACACCACCGCGTACCTGGACTACGGCAGCACGATCGAGGACGTCAACGACTCGATCTGGCAGGCTCTCCAGCGCCATGACGTCGCGGTGACCTGGGATCTGTTCCGCAAGTTCACCAAGCGGTTCGCCTTCCGCGACGAGGAGTCCGGGCCGCAGGCGGTGCGCGAGCTGCTGGACACCTACGGCGGCACGCGCGTCGTGCACGGCCACAGCCCGATCCCGTACCTCACCGGTGAGAACGGCGCGGACGCCGACGCGGCGGGCGGTCCGGGCGCGGAGGCCGCGCCGCGCGTGGACGGGCCGCACGTGTACGCCGACTCGCTCGCCATCGCCATGGACGGCGGCGTCACCATGGCCGGGAAGCTGCTGGTGTCCCGGCTGCCGCTGCCCGCGTGAACGGCCGTGCGAGGCGGACGGATTCCGGTAATTCCCTGTCATAAAACGCGGATGCGCTCTACCATCGGGGTCCGCTCATCACCTGGTTGCCTGATGAAGGCTCTGGGGACTGGGGACGCTTATGAACAGCCCTGATGGTTTGGAAGGCCTGCCCCCCGAGGACCGTGCGGACGTCGAGCGGGTCCTCGACGAGACCCTGCTGACCGCCCGCCTGACGTCGGGCCTCGACCGCGCCGGGATCGACCGGCTCCGCGCGCTGGCCCTGGACTCCCTGCCGGAGATCACCGCCGCCGCCGACACCGAGTACCAGCGGTACGCCCGGCTGCGCGCCGCCTCCCGCGCGGGCCCGCGCCAGGACGCGAACGGCGCCGGGACCGGGGCCATGACCGCGGTCTTCGTGCTGGTGCCGGTGCTGGCGGCGATCGCCGCCGCGGTGTTCCTGCTGCTCGGCTACGCGCTGGGCGTGGCCGGGTCCGAGCCCACGATCGCCGCGCCGATGCGGCAGGCGGGCTGGGTGTTCGCCGCCGTGGCGGGCGCCGGCGCGGTGGCCGCCGCGGTCGGCCTGGTGGTGGCGGCCGTCCGGAACGGCGCCGCCGCCGCGCCCGTGGCGGACGAGACGGCCCACGCCCGCGAGGAGTGGCGGCGCGCGCTGCACGACCGGGGCGTCGTCCCGTTCCTGCGCCGGCACGGCGAGCACGGCGGGAGGGGCGAGCACGCGGCCCGCCGGACGGGCTTCTCCAGCCCGCGCTTTTCCAGCCCCCACTTCTCCAGCCCGGCCCGCGACACGACGACGCGCCACCGCGACGCGCGCCGCTGAAGCACGCCGCTCACCGGCCGCCCCCGCCCGCCAGCAGTTCCTCGATGACGACGGCCACGCCGTCCTCGTCGTTGGACCTGGTGCGGCGCGGGATCGCGGCGAGGACCGCCGGGTGGGCGTTGGCCATGGCGTAGGCGGTGCCCGCCCACTGGAGCATCTCCAGGTCGTTGGGCATGTCCCCGAACGCGACCACCTCGTCCGGCCGGATTCCGTACCGGCGGCAACGGGCGGCCAGCGTGCGCGCCTTGGTCACGCCGGGGGCGCTGATCTCCAGCAGCGCGGTCGGGCTCGACCGCGTGAACTCCCCGTGCTCGCCCGCCACTTCACGACCCAGCGCCATGAACTCGTCGGGGTCGAGGTCGTCGTGGTGGGCGAGGATCTTCAGGATCGGCAGCTCCCGCAGCCCGGGGCCCGGCTCCAGCAGCTTCTCCACGGGCGCGACGACCGCGACCGGCTCGAAACCGGCCGGCGGGTATCCCGGCTCGTGGTGGAACCCGGCCGTCCGCTCCACGGCGAAGCTCACACCGGGCGCCACGCGCCGCAGCGCGTGCACGATGACCTGCGCGTTCTCCCGCAGCAGCGGGCGGGTCTCGATGAGCTCGCCGCCGCGGTGCAGGTCGACCACGGCCGCGCCGTTGCCGCAGATGGCCAGGCCGTGGCCGTGCACGTGGTCGGCGACCACGCCCATCCAGCGCGCCGGGCGGCCGGTCACGAAGATGACCTGGATGCCCGCGGCCTCGGCCGCGGCCAGGGCGGCGACCGTGCGGGGCGAGACCGTCGCGCCGGAGCGCAGGAGCGTGCCGTCGAGGTCGGTCGCGATCAGGCGCGGGAGCCGGGGGGCGGGGATCGGGGCCACGAGGAGTCAGCATAGGTCCGCGCGTACACCAGTGCGGGGGCGCACCCGTGCGGGAGCACACCGTCGCTTCCCGGCCGCTTCGGCGGAACCGGTCCACAGGCGCGGGGAATGGGCTTACCCTTTCTGCCCATGGCTGTTTCCCCCGCGCTGCCGCTGCGGCTGTCCACCGTCATCCTTCCCGTGCACCGCTGGGCGGAGGACGGCCGGAGAATCTGGCGGCAGGCCGAGGAGCTGGGTTTCCACGCGGCCTACACGTACGACCACCTGACGTGGCGCGGCTTCCGCGACCGCACGTGGTTCGGGGCGATCCCGACGCTGACGGCCGCCGCCGCCGCGACCGAGCGGATCCGGCTCGGCACGCTGGTCACCTCCCCCAACTTCCGGCACCCGGTGACCCTGGCCAAGGAGCTGATCACCCTCGACGACGTGTCCGGCGGGCGGGTCACCCTGGGCATCGGCTCCGGCGGCACCGGCTTCGACGCCACCGCGCTGGGCCACGAGGTCTGGCCGCCGCGCGAACGGGCCGACCGCTTCGGGGAGTTCGTGCGGCTGCTGGACCGGCTGCTGAGCGAGAGCGGCACCACCTCCGGGGTCGGCACCAAAGGCGTGTCCTACCAGGGCGAGTTCTACTCGGCGCACGAGGTGCGCAACATCCCCGGCTGTGTGCAGCACCCCCGGCTGCCGTTCGCCGTGGCCGCCACCGGGCGGCGCGGGATGCGGCTGGCCGCGCGGCACGGGCAGGCGTGGGTGACCACGGGCGACCCGGCGACGTTCGACGGGACCGCCGCCGACTTCCACGGCGGGCTGGCGCGGCTGACCGAGCAACTGGACGGCGTGTGCGAGGAGACCGGACGCGAGCCGGCGGGCCTGGGCCGCGTCCTGCTCGACTCGGGCCAGGCGCCGCGCGACGTCTCGCCGCTCGCCTCGGTCGCCGCGTTCGTGGACTACGCGGGGTCGGTGGCGGAGCTGGGGTTCACCGAGCTGGTGCTGCACTGGCCGATCCCGGACTCCGTCTTCGCGGCGGACCCGGACGTCTTCGAGCGCATCGTGACCGAGGGCCTTCCCCAGCTCGCCGGCTGAGTCACGGCGTTCGAACAGCGCGTTGAACGGCGGGTTAAGAGACGCCGGGATGTCCGGTGCGATGTGTTATGGGTGTGGCGAGGATCACCCCGTGGGGACTAGCGTCGGGGCATGAGTCTCCTCAGCAGAGTTGCCCGGCCGGTCACCCGCCGTATCGATCGCCGTATCGAGCGCCGCGTCGACCGTACGCTGCGCAGGGAACTGGCCCGGCACCACCACACCACCGAACTGTTGCTCGGCAGCGACGGCCGCCGCTTCGACCGGCACCCCACCCCGGCGCAGATCAGCGCCGTCGCCCGCGAGGTCGGCGCGGTGACCGGCGAGCGCTTCGCCCGCCGCGCCACCGTGCAGGCGTACCGGACGCTGATCGAGGTCGAGAACCGGGGCGTCGGCCGGATCGCGGGCGGCACGTCCAACATCCTCGGCAAGCTCGCCGCCACCCCGCTGTTGAAGCCGCCGAACGGCGACGTCCTGGAGATCGGCACGCTCTACGGCCTCTTCGCCGGCTGCCTGGCACGGCAGATGCTGCGCGCGGGCATCCCGTACCACCTCACCATCGTCGACCCCATCGCGCCGGTGCAGTTGCAGGAGGGCATGGAGATCACGCACGACGCCTCGGGCACGCCCATCAGCGAGGAGATCGTGCGCGCCAACCTCCACTACGCCGGGGTCCAGCCCGACCGGACGCGGCTGCTGCGCGGGTACTCCACGGATCCCGGCATCCATCAGGCGCTGGCGGGCGGCAAGTTCGGGGTGATCGTCGTGGACGGCGACCACTCGGCGCCGGGCGTGCGGGCGGACCTGGAGTGGGTGGAGGAGCTGGCGGCCCCGGGCGCGGTCGTGGTCGTGGACGACTACGACGACCGGGTGTGGCCGGGCGTGAAGGAGGCCACGGACGAACACCTGGCCCGCGGCGACACGCGGCTGACCAGGATCGGCCAGGTCACCACCACCGCGTTCCTCCGCGCCTCATGACCCCACGCCCCCGGCCCCTGCCCCCGACTCCGGTACGAGCGTGCCCTTAGGGGAACGCCGCCCACCTCGCGACCAAAGAGTGACGCCTCGCCCGGTCCCGCCGACTACCGTCGCCGGGGTGAGCGTGAGCGTGATTCAGACCGAGAGCGTGACCAAGCGGTACCCACGGGTGACCGCGCTGGACCGGCTGACCGTGGACATCGGCCCGGGGGTGACGGGCCTCGTCGGCGCGAACGGCGCGGGCAAGTCGACCCTGATCAAGATCCTGCTGGGCCTGGCCCCCGCGACCGAGGGCACGGCCACCGTGCTCGGCCGGGACGCCGCGCGCGAGGGCGGTGCCATCCGTGAGCAGGTCGGGTACATGCCGGAGCACGACTGCCTGCCGCCCGACGTCTCGGCCACCGAGTTCGTCGTGCACATGGCCCGCATGTCAGGGCTGCCGCCCGCCGCCGCCCGCGAGCGCACCGCCGACACGCTGCGCCACGTCGGCCTGTACGAGGAGCGGTACCGGCCGATCGGCGGCTATTCGACCGGCATGAAGCAGCGCGTCAAGCTCGCCCAGGCGCTGGTGCACGACCCGAAGCTGGTGCTGCTGGACGAGCCGACGAACGGCCTCGACCCGGCCGGGCGCGACGAGATGCTCGGCCTGATCCGCCGCGTCTGGTCCGACTTCGGGATATCGGTCCTGGTCACCTCGCACCTGCTGGGGGAGCTGGAGCGCACCAGCGACCACATCGTCGTCATCGACGGCGGCAAGCTGCTGCGTGCCCAGGCCACCGCCGCGTTCACCGAGGTCACCGCGTCCCTGGCGGTCGAGGTCACCGACAGCGACACCCACCCGGACGGCGCGGCGGCGCTGCTCGCCGCCCTCCGCGCGCGTGGCCTGGCCGCCACCGCCGGGACCGGGCGGCACCTGGTCCACGTCGACGCCGCCGGGGACGAGACGGTCTACGACGCGGTCCGCGACGCCATCACCGACCTCGGCCTGGGCCTGATCCGCATGGAGCAGCGCCGCCACCGCATCGCCGAGGTCTTCCAGGACACGGCCCCGCAGGAGGCACGCCAGTGAGCACGGAGACCCCGGGCGTCCGCGACGCCCGCATCCACGACATCGGCTACCGCCACTACGACGGCGCACGCCTCGGCCGCGGCTACGCCCGCCGCTCCCTCGTCGTGCACTCGCTGCGCGGTGCCTATGGCCTCGGCCGCCCGGCCCGCGCCAAGGTGCTGCCGTTCGGCCTCTTCACGATCACGGCCCTGCCCGCGATCGTGATGGTCGCGGTCGCGATCACCACGGGCCTGGACGAGCTGCCCATCGAGTACACGCGCTACGCGCTGTACATGCAGCCCATCATCGGCCTCTATCTCGCCCTCGCCGCGCCACAGATGGTCTCCCTCGACCTGCGGTTCAAGACGATCCCGCTGTACTTCTCGCGCCCCATCGGCCGGAACGACTACGTGGTGGCGAAGTTCGCCGCGCTGTCCCTGGCGCTCTTCCTCTTCGTCTCCGTCCCGCTGGTCATCGCCTACGCCGGGGGCCTGCTGGGCGAGCTGGGCTTCGCCGACCAGACCAGCGGCTTCGCCCGCGGCCTGGTCGCCGCCGCCGTCTTCGCCGTGCTGCACGCCGCGATCGCGCTGCTCGTCGCCTCGCTCACCCCGCGCCGCGGCTTCGGCGTCGCCGCCGTCATCGCCACGCTGACCATTCCCTACGTCGCGGTCTCGGCCGTCCAGGTCGTCGCCAACGAGCAGGGCAGCGCGGAGGCCATCGGCTGGCTCGGCCTCTTCTCGCCGGGCACGCTGATGGAGGGCTTCCAGGCCAAGTTCCTCGGCGGGACCAGCGAGTTCCCCGACCACTTCATGCCGTCCGACGCGGTCGGCGCCGGCTACCCGCTGGTGATCACCGCGCTCGTCGGCCTCTGCTACCACCTGCTGACACGTCGCTACCGGAGGGCGGGCCTGTGACCACCATCCACATCTCCGCCGCCTCCCGCTGGTTCGGGAACGTCGTCGCCGTCAACGACGTGTCGATGGACATCGCCCCCGGCGTCACCGGCCTGCTCGGCCCCAACGGCGCGGGGAAGTCGACCCTCATCCACATGATGAGCGGCTTCCTGGCCCCCTCCTCCGGCACCGTCACGCTGGACGGCCGCCCGATCTGGCGCAACGAGCAGGTGTACCGCGAGATCGGCCTCGTCCCCGAGCGCGAGGGCATGTACGACTACCTCACGGGCGCCGAGTTCGTCCTCGCCAACGCCGAACTCCACGGCCTGAAGGACCCGCGCGCCGCCGCCCGCGCCGCGCTGGAGACGGTCGAGATGACCGCCGCCGCCGACCGCCGCGTCTCGACCTACAGCAAGGGCATGCGGCAGCGCGTGAAGATGGCCTCCGCCCTCGTCCACGAGCCGTCCGTGCTGCTGCTGGACGAGCCGTTCAACGGCATGGACCCGCGCCAGCGCATGCACCTGATGGAGCTGCTGCGCCGGATGGGCGACGAGGGCCGCACGGTGCTGTTCTCCTCGCACATCCTGGAGGAGGTCGAGCAACTCGCCACCCACATCGAGGTGATCGTCGCCGGCCGGCACGCCGCCTCCGGCGACTACCGCAAGATCCGCCGCCTGATGACCGACCGGCCGCACCGCTACCTCGTCCGCTCCAGCGACGACCGGGCGCTGGCCGCCGCGCTCATCGCCGACCCGTCCACGACCGGCGTCGAGGTCGACGCGGCGGAGGGCGCGCTGCGCGTGCAGGCCGTGGACTTCGCCCGGTTCACCACCCGACTTCCCCGCCTCGCACGGGAGTCCGGCATCCGGCTGCTGACGGTGTCCCCCTCCGACGAGTCCCTGGAGAGCGTCTTCTCCTACCTGGTCAGCGCGTAAGGACAGAAGACGTAAGGAGACGTCCGATGATCTACAACTCCACGGTCGCCAGGCTCACCTACCGGGCCCTGCTCGGCCGCCGCCGCGCGCTGGTCCTGCTGGCCCTGCCCACCCTCCTGCTCGTGATCGCCGTCGTGATCCGGGCCCTCGGCGGCGCGGACGACCGGGCCGCCACCGAGATCCTGGGCGGCTTCGCGCTCGCCTCCATGGTGCCGCTGATCGGCGTCATCGCCGGAACGGGCGCGATCGCCCCCGAGATCGACGACGGCTCGATCGTCTACCTGCTGTCCAAGCCGATCAGCCGCCGCACCATCATCACCACCAAGCTGCTGGTCGCGATCAGCGTCACCCTCGCCTTCACCACCACGCCCATCCTGCTGGCCGGGATGATCCTCAACGACAACAGCCAGCAGATCGGCAGCGCCTACACCGTGGCGGCCGGCGTCGCCTCCGTCGCCTACAGCGCGGTCTTCCTGCTGCTGGGCACGGTGTCGCGGAACGCGGTGGTCTTCGGGCTGGTCTACGCGCTGGTGTGGGAGGCGCTGTTCGGCAGTCTGGTGCCGGGCGCCCGCACGCTCAGCATCCAGCAGTGGTCCCTGGCGCTGGCCGAGCGGGTCGCGGCCGACGGCGCCGACATCACCTCCGACGTCGCCCTGCCCACCGCCCTGATCCTGCTCGCCGCCGCCACCGTGCTGGGCACCTGGTACGCGGGGGAACGGCTCCGCGTGCTGAAGGTGGCGGGCGACGCGTAGCGCCCCGCCGGGTGACGGCGGCCCCCGCACGGCACGGTGCGGGGGCCGCCGTCGCCCGGTGTTTCAGTCGAGGCCGGGCAGGGAGATGGTCACGACGCGCTCGGCCTCCCGGAAGCCCACGCCGTAGGACTCCTCGCAGTCGGCCACGTTCACCCCGGAGTAGACGGTGGAGCCGATGCCGGTGGGGCCGTCCTCGACGGTCCAGCCGCCGAGTCCGTGCTTCTCCAGCAAGCCGGTGATCCGCTCCTCCAGTTCGTCCCGGGACAGGCACACCCCGGCGAAGTCCTCGGCGCGCAGCAGCTCTTCGCGGAAGAGCGCGAACCGGCGCTGCTCGTCCGTCGTCCCGGTGTAGACGACGGCGTCGTTCTCCTCACACACCTCCTCCTCGCCCGGGTACACCCAGAGCGTGCCGTCCTGCCGGGCCACGCAGGCGGTGAGCGGTCCGGTGGGCACGGGGAACGCCCCGGCCTCCGCGATCGTGTCCAGGCACGCCTGCACGGGGTCCACGCCTCCGGCGGCGTCGAAGTCGGCCCCCGCCTGGTAACCGTCCATCGCGCAGGTCAGGTTGACGGAGTCCGCGGGCGTCCCGTCGTCCGCGACCCAGGCGTAGGCCCCCGCCGTCGCCCCGGCCACGGTCAGCGCCACGGCGGGCACCACGAGCAGCGGACGGCGGTACCGGCGCCGCGCGGGAGTGAACCGCGCGGGGACGGTGATGTCGGCGGCCCGTACCGGGTCGGCGGCGCGGAGCAGGCGGTCGAGTTCATGGTCATCGTGGGGCATGGTGCGCTTCCTTCGTCTCGAATCCAAGGCGCGGACGCAGCCGTTCACGCGCGCGGTGCAGACGGGTGGCGACGGCGCCGGGCGAGATGCCCAGCACCACGGCGATGTCCTGGTGCGACAGTTCGTCCCAGTAGGCGAGCCGCAGGATCTCGCGGTCCCCCTCGGACAGCCCCGCCAGCGCGGCGCTCAGATCCGGCCCCCCGGGCGGGGGCGGCGCCACCTCGGCCCGCTCCGCGACCCGCAGCAGCAGACGGCTCCAACGCCGTTGCCCGCGCGCCTGGTTGGCGAGCACGTTGCGGGCGACGCCCAGGAGCCAGAGCGCCGCGTCGTGCTCGTCGCCGGGCAGCCGCTTCCGCCGTCGCCACGCGACGGCGTACACCTCGGCCACCGCGTCGTGCGCGGCTGACTCACTGGTTCGGCGCAGGCAGTACGCCATGACCCGGCGGAAGGTCGACCGATACAGCCGGTCGAATCGCTCAGCCTGTGCATCCGATTCCATGCCCGGTAATGTCCGCCCGGAGGCGGCCCCTTACAGGTGGGCGTCGAAGAAGGCGGCCAGCTCCCCTCGTACGGTGGAGATCGCGCGGCCGGGCGGGATCGTGCCGATGTTCTTCTCGACGGTCTCGCGCGGCAGGCCGAGGTGGCGGGCGATCTGCGGGATGAGCGCCGTGGCGTCGGTGAAGGTGGCGTGTGCCGCCCCGGCCAGCGTCACCTCCCGGTGCGGGCCGGTGCTGTTGGCCACGAGGGCATCCCAGGAGGGCACGGTGGCGGGCGAGTTGCCGTCCTTGCCGAGCAGCAGGAACGGCCGGTCCAGACCGTTCGCGGCGACCGGGGACAGCTGGCCGGGCTCGGCCGGGTCCTGCACGTCGGCCAGCACGCCGTCGAGGTTGGCGCCCGCGACGAGCCGGCGGTCGTCGTGCATCGTCTGCAGCGCGGTGAAGCCGCCCGCCGAATGGCCGAACATGCCGACGCGCGCGAAGTCCAGCGCGTCGCGCAGCTCCGGCGGCAGCGCGCCGGGCAGGGCGTCCAGCACGAACCGGGTGTCGGCCACCCGGACGTCCACGGTCTTCCGCAGCAGCGCCCGCACCCGCTCGGGGTCCGGGTACGCCTCCCCGAACTCCTGCGGCAGCACGGTGCGTTCGACCCGGCCGTCCGGGAACTCGACGGCGGTGGCGTCGTAGGTGTGGTCGATGGTCACCACGACGTGGCCACGGGAGGCGAGGTCGTCGCAGAGCGTCGTCCCGAGCGAGCGCGGGTCCGCGACACCGGGCGAGTACAGCACGACGGGGAACGGGCCGCCGGCGCGGCACACGGGCGCGCCCTGCCGGGCGTGCGTCGGCGTGGCCGCCCAGTCCACGGCGTCGCCCGGGATGTCCGAGAAGTTGTTGAGCGCGGCGAACCCGGCGGCCTCCCCCGGCAGCATCTGCGGCGCCGCCGGGAACGCGGCGGCCTGGACCGGCAGCACCGGGTACCGGACCCCGATCATCAGCTCCCGGTCGCCACGGGACGCGAGCCACGGATCGCGGCGCGAGACGTCGACACAGCGGAACGCCGCCGTCCCGACCGCCAGCGGCCCGCCGGGGGCGGGCAGCCGCAACCGGGCGGAAGCGGTCGTGGCGGAAGCGGCGCCGGCGGCGCCGAGGGTGGTGGCGGTGGTCGCGGCGAGGAAGAGACCGGAGAGCAGAGCGGTCCGACGTGTGAACATGCCCCCACCCTGCCGCACCGCCCGGCCC
>NZ_JBPQTQ010000162.1:0-10908 GCF_051386415.1 Streptomyces sp. URMC 129 | reverse complement strand
GCGGCGCCGCGTCCCCCGCCGCCCCGGCGCCGCCGCGCTGCCGGCCGCCGACGCCCTCGCCGCCGCTGCCGCCTGCGCGGCGGCGGCGGGCGGCGGCCTCGTGGCGGCGCTGCCGCTGGTGCCCGTGCTGCTCGCCGCGCTCAACGCCGCCGGCGGCCTGTACCGCCCGGCGCCCCTGACCACCGCCCTGGACGACCTGCCCCGGCTGCTCGGCCACACCGCCGTCGCCTGGTGCGCCGCCGGGGCGCTGCTCGCCCCGGCCCGCCCCTGGACCGAACTCCTCGCCCTGATCACCGCCCACGCGTCGCTGGCCGCCGCCGCCCGGGGCGCCGCGCACCACGCCCGCCGCCGCGCCGCGCGCCGCAGCCCGCGCCCGGCGCTCGTCGTCGGCACCGGGCCCGCCGGGCAGCGCGTCGCGGAGGTCCTCGCCGAGCACCCCGAGTACGGGATGCGGCCGGTCGGCCTGGTCGGGCCGGTGCCGCGGCGGCTGCCCGGCAGCGCGCCGCTGCCCGTCCTGGCCACCCACCGGGACGTCACCGAGGCCATCGTGCGCGGCGCGGTCCGCGACGCCGTCTTCGCCCGGCGGCCCGAGGCCGCGCTGCTGCGGCTGTTCTGGACGCGCGGCTGCACCGTGTGGCTGGTGGCCGCCGAGCCCGGCGCCGCCGGGGACGAGGGCTGGGGCTGGGGCTGGGACCTCGCGGCGGCCCGGCGCGCTGCCCCCGGCCACCTGTGGGGGTTCGCCTGCCGC
Source organism: Streptomyces sp. URMC 129 (assembly GCF_051386415.1). Classification (NCBI taxonomy): domain Bacteria; kingdom Bacillati; phylum Actinomycetota; class Actinomycetes; order Kitasatosporales; family Streptomycetaceae; genus Streptomyces; species Streptomyces sp. URMC 129. The sequence goes on along the minus strand of NZ_JBPQTQ010000162.1, from coordinate 10,160 downwards.
CGCCTCGACCCGCCGCCCGGCCCGCGCCGGGCCGCCGCCCGCCCGGCCCGGTACGCCAAGCGGGCCCTGGACGTCGCGGTGGCCGGGGTCGTGCTCGTCCTCGCCGCTCCGCTGCTCGGCGCCTGCGCGCTGGCCGTCCGGCTCGGTGACGGGCCGGGCGTGCTGTTCCGGCAGGAGCGGGTCGGGAAGGACGGCCGGCCGTTCGTCATGCTGAAGTTCCGCACGGTGCGGCCCGGCGACGAGCGGGAGGCCGCCACCCGCTGGAGCGTCGCGGGCGACCACCGCATCTCGCCCGTGGGGCGGTGGCTGCGGCGCACCTCGCTGGACGAGCTTCCCCAGCTGTGGAACGTGCTGCGCGGCGACATGAGCCTGGTCGGCCCGCGCCCCGAACGCCCGCACTTCGTCGAGCGGTTCAGCCAGGTCTACCCCGGCTACGCGGACCGGCACCGGATGCCGGTCGGGCTCACCGGCCTGGCCCAGATCAGCGGGCTGCGCGGGGACACCTCCATCGAGGACCGGGCCCGTTTCGACAACCTCTACATCGAGACCTGGTCGCTGTGGCAGGACGTGCGGATCATGCTGCGCACCACGGCCGCCTGCTTCCGCTCGGGAGGGAGCTGATGGCCGCCACCACTTCCCCCACCGCTCCCCCCACCGCTCGCGCCGTCGCCGCCGTCGCGGCCGTGCCCGCGCTGCTGCGCGAGCGCGGGCATCTGCTGCCCGTGCTCGCGACCGTGCTGCTGCTGGCGCTGCCCGGCGACCGGTGGCGGGTGGCCGGCGGGCAGGTCGCCGTCGCCGACCTCGCCTCGGTGGCGCTGGTCGGCTGCTGCGCGGCGCTGCTGGCGCGCGAGCGCCCGCGGCGGCGGTCCCGCCGCCCGGCGCTGGGCCGGGCCGCCGCGCTGGTGCTGACCGCGCCCGCCGTCGCGTTCGCCGTCGTCACCATGGCGTCCGGGGACCCGCTGCGGAGCCTGCCGGGCTTCGCCCGCTGCCTCCAGGTCTTCGTGCTGGTGCCGCTGGCCGTGGTGCTGCTGCTGCGCGACCGGCGCGACGCGCGGCTCGTGGCGGGCGCCGTCGTGGTCCTGGCCCTGGCGCAGGGCGCGGTCGGCACCGTGCAGTACGTGACGGGCACGGGCGCCTCGTACATGGGGCAGAACGTGCGGGCGGTCGGCACGTACGGGCCGCTCAGCGTCATGGGCATGGCCACCGTCGTCTCCTACGGGCTGATCGCCGCGCTCTGCCTCGGGCTCGCGGGCGGCCCCGGCCGGCGGTGGTGGCGCGCCGCCGCGCTGGGGACGGCGGCCGTGCTGGCGGTGCCGCTGGCGTTCTCCTTCAGCCGGGGTGCCTGGCTCGCCACCGCCGCCGCCGTGCTGGCCGTGCTGCTCCTCGCCGGGCTCCGCTCGGCCCGGCGCGTCCTGCCGCCGCTCCTGCTGCTGGGCGGCGCGCTGCTCGCGGGCGGCGCCGCGCTGGCCCCCAGCGGGATGGTCGGCGAACGGCTCGGCTCCATCGGGGACGTGACGGGAACGCCCGATCAGTCGGTGATCGACCGCTACGCCATGTGGGACGCCGCCCTGTCGATGTGGGGCGACGCGCCCTGGACCGGCACCGGGCCCAGGGGGTTCGAGGAGCACCGCGACAGCCACGCGTCGCTGGCGCTGTCCGGCGGCAGCGACACCGGCGGCGCCGGGCACGGGTACCAGCGCCAGGAACTCCAGTCGCCGCACAACATGTACCTGCTGCTGCTCAGCGAGCAGGGCCTGATCGGCGCCACCACCGTCATCGGCTGCTGGGCCGTCCTGGCCGCGCGCTGCCTGGTGCGGCTGCGGCGGGCCGCGCGGGCCGGGGGACCGGCCGACATCGGGCTGCTGGCGGTGGGCCTGCTGGTGTGGCAGGCCGTCAACTTCCTGTACGCGGACATCGGCGGGGCGGCCACCGTGCTGACGGCCGTGGCGCTGGGGCTGGCCGCCTGGTGGGCGTTCTCCCCGGCGGCCGGGGGCGCGGCCGGTACCGGGGGCGCGGGGTCGCGGCGGTGAGCGCCGCCGCCGTCGCCGGGACCGACCGGTTCGTCGCCCGCGCCGCCACCGTCACCGCCGCGCTCACCGCCGCCGGGGCCGTGGTCGGGCTGCTGCGGGACCAGATCATCGCCACGCTGTTCGGCGCCGGACGCGCCACCGACGCGTTCCTCGTCGCGTGGACCGTGCCCGAGTTCGCCGCGACGCTCCTCATCGAGGAGGGCACGGCGCTGGTGCTGGTGCCCGCGTTCAGCCTGGCGCTCGCGCGGGCCGGGGCGGGCGGGATGCGCGAGCTGTGCGCGGCCACGTTCCCCCGGCTGCTGCTGGGCCTCGCGGTGGCCGCCGCGTCGCTGGCGGCCGGGGCGCCGCTGGTGGTGGGCCTTCTCGCCCCCGGGCTGCCGGACCCGGCGCTCGCCGTCGACTGCACCCGGCTGACCGCCCTGAGCGTGCTCACCTTCGGCGTCGCCGGGTACCTCAGCGCCGCCCTGCGCGCCCACCGCGCCTTCGGGCCGCCCGCCGCCATCTACGTCGCGTACAACGCGGGCATCGTCGCCACCGCGCTGGCGCTGCACGCCTGGTGCGGCGTCCGGGCGGCGGCGGCCGGGGTGGCGCTGGGCGGGGCGCTGATGGTCCTCGTCCAGCTCCCGTTCTTCCTGCGCAGGCTGCCGCCGCGCGCGCGGGCCGCCGCCGGGCGCCGGGTCTCGCTCCTCGCGGGCGTCTCCCCGGCCGTCGTCGCGCCGGTGGCGCTCTTCGCGCTCTCCCGCCAGGCGCAGGTGCTGGTCGAGCGCTTCCTCGCCTCCGGGCTGCCCGAGGGCGCCATCTCGCACCTCAACTACGCGCAGAAGGTCGCCCAGATGCCCATGGTGCTGTCGATGATGATCTGCACCGTGACGCTGCCGCTGGTCGCCCGCGCGGTGGCCGACGGCGACACGGAACGGGCCGCCGCCCGCGTCGAGCGCGACCTCGTGCTGGCGGGCGTGGTGGTGCTGCTCGGCGGCGCGTTCGTCGTCGCCTGTGCGCCCGGGATCACCGCGCTCCTCTTCCAGCGCGGCGCGTTCGACGCCGGGGCCACGGCGGCGACGGCCGCGGTGATGCGGGTGTACGCGCTGGGCCTGCTCGGGCACATGCTGGTCGGGGCGCTCAGCCGCCCCTTCTTCTCCACCGCGCGGCCCGCCTGGTTCCCGCTGCCCGCCATGGCGCTGGGCCTGCTCATCACCGTCGTCGGCGGAACGGCCGCCGTCGGGCCCTTCGGCGCGTGCGGGATCGCCGCCGCCAACGCGGCCGGGATCAGCGTCACCGCCCTGCTCCTGCTGCGCGCCCTCCCGGCCAGGACCGCCATCCCGGTCGACGCCCGCCGCGTCCTGGGCCGCCTCGCCCGGCTCGCCGCGGCAGCCGCGCTCGCCACCACCGCGGGCTGGGCCGCGGGCGCGCTGCCCGGATGCTCCGCTCCCCTGCCCGCGGTCGCCCTCGGCTGCCTGCTCGTCCCCGCCGTCTTCGCCGCCGCCGCGTGCGCGCTGCGGGTGCCGGAGGCGGCGCTGCTCGTGTCCGCCCTGTCCGCCCTCAACCAAAGGCTCGACCATGCGCGTTGCCGCTGACTCCGCCACCGGACCCGGCCTCGGCCCGGTGTTGCTGCTGATGTACCACTCCGTCTCCTACACCACCCCCGACCCCTACCGGATCACCGTCACCCCCGACCGGCTCCACCGGCAGCTCGCCTGGCTGCGCCGCAACCGGCTGCGCGGCGTCTCCGTGGGCGAGCTGCTGCGGGCCAGGGCCGCCGGGCGCGCGGGCCGGATGGTCGGGCTGACCTTCGACGACGGCTACCGGGACTTCCTCGACACGGCGGTTCCGCTGCTGCGCGGGCACGGCTGCACGGCCACCGTCTTCTGCCTGCCGGGCCGGCTGCACGGCAGCAACGTGTGGGACGCGGACGGCCCGCGCAAGCGGCTGCTCAACGCGGACGGCATCCGGGCCGCCGCCGCGGCCGGGATGGAGATCGGCTCGCACGGGCTGCTGCACCGGTCGCTGCCCGGCCTCGACGCCGCCGCGCTGGAACGGGAGGTGGCGCACAGCCGCGAGCTGCTCGCGGAGATCACCGGCCGTCCGGTGCACGGCTTCTGCTACCCGTACGGCGCGGTGGACCAGCGGGCGATGGACGCCGTGCGGGCGGCGGGCTACACGTATGCCTGCGCCGTCGACCCGGGCCGCCTGACCGGGCAGTACGCGCTGCCGCGCGTCCATGTCGGCGAGCGGGACGGCGCGCTGCGGCTGCGTCTGAAGCGGACCCTGCACCCGTGGCGGCGCCGAGCGGCAGTTGCGGGCGCTGCTGCGGCGGCTGCCGGTCGCCTGCGACGTGGTCACCCTCACCAACCCGGGCCCCGTCGCCCGCGAACTGCGCGCCGACGGCGTGCGGGTCGCCCATCTCGGCATGACGGGCAACCGCGATGTGGGCGCCGTCCCCCGGCTGGCGCGGCTGATCCGCGACGGGCGGTACGACGTCGTCCACACCCACCTGTACCGGGCCTGCGTCTACGGCCGGATCGCCGCCCGCCTGGCCGGGGTGCGGGCCGTGGTGGCGACCGAGCACTCGCTCGGCGCGCGCCGCATCGAGGGGCGCCCGCTCACCCCGGGGACGCGGGCCCTGTACCTGGCGACAGAGCGCCTCGGCGCGGCGACCGTGGCCGTGTCCGCGACGGTGGCCGGGCGGCTGCGCGCGTGGGGCGTGCCGGACCGGCGGATCCACCTGGTGCCCAACGGGATCGAGCCGGCCCGGTTCCGCTACGACCCGGCGGCGCGGGCGGCGGTGCGGGCCCGGTACGGCGTGCCGCCGGACGCCGTGGTGGTGGGCGGGGTGGGGCGGCTGGTGCCGGACAAGCGGTTCGACGTGGTGGTGCGGGCCGTGGCGCGGCTGCCGGAGGACGTGTGGCTGGTGCTGGCCGGGGAGGGCCCGGAGCGGGCCGCGCTCGGCGGGCTGGCCGGGCGGCTGGGGCTGACCCGGCGGCTGGTGCTGGCGGGCGGCTGCCCGGACGTGCCGGGGCTGCTGTCGGCGTTCGACCTGTTCGTCTCGGCGTCGGCGGAGGAGACGTTCGGGCTGGCGGTGCTGGAGGCGCTGGCCGCCGGGCTGCCGGTGCTGCACGTGGCCTGCCCGGCCGTGGACGAACTGCCGCGTCGCGAGGCGCCGGGCGCGCGGCGGGTGGGGGCGGGGACGGCGGAGCTGGCGGAGGCGCTGCGCGCGGAGCTGACGCTCGGCGTGCGGCGGCTGCCCGTGCCGGACGCCGTGCGCCGGTACGACATCGACCGGGCGGCGGACCGCCTGATGGGCGTCTACGAAGGGGTGTGCCGATGAGGGCGATCAGGGCGAGGACGAGGGCGGCGCGGGCGGTGCGGCGGGTCGGGAGCCTGACGCGGTGGTGGGCGCCGGCGCTGTGCGTGGTGCTGGGCGCGGTGGGCGGGTCGGCCCACGCGCTGCTGGCCGAGCGGCAGTACGCGGCGAGCGGCCAGGTGCTGGTGGCGCCGGTGGCGGGCGCGGACCCGGCGGGCGCGGTGGGGCTGGCGCAGGCGATGGGGCGGGTGGCGACGGGCGAGGCGGTGCTGGGCACGGCGGCGGCGGACGCGGGGGTGCCGGTCGCCGGGCTGCGGCAGCGGGTGCGGGCCGTGACGTCGCCGGACGCGCCGATGATCGAGATCACGGGCACGGCGGCCCGTCCGGAGGACGCGGCGCGGGCGGCGAACGCGGTGGCGCGGGCGCTGGTCGCCTACGGCAACGACGCGCGGGAGGGCACGGGCGCGGAGCTGGCCGTGTTCGCGGAGGCCCGGCGGCCGGTCGTCCCGGTCGCGCCGGTGCCGTGGCTGTCGATCGCGGTCGGCGTCTGCGCGGGCCTGGTGGTGGGCGGCGCGGCCCTGCTGTCCCGCCCGTCCGGCCCGCGCCGCCGGAAGCCGGTCGCGGCCGGGGACGCGGTCGCGGACCGTTCGGCGCTTCCCGCCCAGCAGACGGAGCGACCGGCGGCCGGGGACGCCCTGGCATCCGTGTAGCCGCTCAGTGGCCGCGTTCGGCGCCGCCGTTGACCTGGACGACCTGGGACGTGATGTGGCTCGCGGCGTGCGACGCCAGCCAGCGCAGCGTCTCGGCCACGTCGCCCGGGGTGCCGGGCCGGGCGTCCAGGGTCTCCGCGACGAGGGCCTCGCGGCGCTCGGGCGGGATGCCGGGGCCGAAGAACTCGGTCTCCTCGATGTAGCCGGGGGCCACCACGTTCACGGTGACGCCCCGGTGGCCCAGCGCGCGGGCGAGACCGAACGCGTAGGGGTGGAGGGCCGCCTTGCTCGCCGCGTAGGCGCCGGAGCCCGAGCCCCGGTAGGCGGCGATGGAGCTGATGAACAGGACCCGGCCGCCGGGGGAGGCGAGGCGGTCGCGCAGGGCCTCGGTGAGGAGGACGGCGGTGAGGGTGTTGATCCGGAAGGTCACCGTCCAGGCGCGCGCGGCGGCGGCGAGGGGGTCGTCGGGGTGCTCCGGGCCGGGTTCGAGGCCGCCGTTGCCGCCCGCGCCGTGCACCAGGACGTCGACCGTGCCGAACCGTTCCGCGACGGAGCGGGCCACTCGGGCGACCTCGGCCGGGTCGGTGAGGTCGGCCGGGAGGGCGACGGCGTCCGCGCCGTCGCCGGTGCCGCCGTCGCCGTTCGCCAGGCTCGCGGCGGCCCGTTCCAGCACGTCGGCGCGGCGGCCGATGAGCACGGGGGTGTCGCCGTCCCGCGCGAAGGCCCGCGCCGTGGCGAGGCCGATGCCGGTGCCGCCGCCGCTGATGACCACTGTGCGTCCCGCCATGCCCGGACCGTATCCCGTCAGCCGGGCACCTGCCAGGTCACACGGGTGCCGGTGCCGCCGGGGCCCGGGGTGACGTCGGCGGAGCCGCCCAGGGCCTCGGCGCGGCGGGCGAGGTTCCGCAGGCCGCTGTGGCGGGTCCGGTCGGCGGGGACGCCGACGCCGTCGTCGGTGACGGTCAGCCGCACGGCCTCCCCGGCCGCCGCGTCGACCGCCACCTCGACGCGGGAGGCGCGGGCGTGGCGGGCGGCGTTCGACAGGGCCTCGCGGAGCGCGGCGACCAGGTCGCGGGCGACGGCCTCGCCCACCAGCGCGTCGACGGGCCCGGTGAACGACACGGACGGCGTGAAGCCGAGCGTCTGGGCGGCGGCGCCGGTCTCCCGCAGGACCCGGGTGCGCAGCGACGCGGGGGCGTCCTCGGGCGCCTGCTGGAGGGCGAAGATGGCGGTGCGGATCTCCTGGATGGTCGCGTCCAGTTCGCGCGTGGCGGTGTCGATGCGGTCGCGCACCTCGTCCGTGGGGCCGGCGCGGCGGGCGCTCTCCAGTGTCATGCCGACCGCGAAGAGCCGCTGGATGACGAGATCGTGCAGGTCGCGGGCGATGCGGTCGCGGTCCTCCAGAACGGCGAGCTGCTCCCGGTCGCGCCGGGCCCGGCCGACGACCAGGGCGAGCGCGGCCTGCTGGGCGAACTGGGTGGCCAGGGCCCGCTCGGGCACGGTGTACGGCGCGGCGCCGGGCGGGCGGGCGAGGGACAGGGCGCCGAGCGGGGTGCCGTCGCCGGCCAGCGGCAGCAGCATGCTCGGGCCCTGGTGGCGGGCGAGACCGGTGCCGAGCCGGGGATCGGCGGCCGGGTCGTCGAGGAACACCGGCTCGCCGTCCAGGACCTGGCGGGCGGCGGGGCTGTCGGCGGGCACGGTGGCACCCAGCAGGCGGGCCGCCTCGGTGGCGGCGGGGGACGCGGAGGCGGCGACGACGTGCAGACAGCCGTCGGCGCCGGGTTCGAGCACGGTGCTGGTGGCGGCGTCCGCGAGCCGCCGGGCCTGCTCGGCGACGACGGCGAGGGCGTTGTCCTCGTCGGCGGAGAGCAGGGCGGTCGACAGCTCCAGGCTGCCGTCCATCCAGCGGGCCTGCTGGCGGACCGCCTCGTGCAGGCGGGCGTTGCCGATGGCGATACCGGCCTCGGTGGCGAGGACGCGCAGCATCTGGCGGTCCTCGTCGGTGAAGCCCGCGCCGGTCGGCTCGGCCAGGCGCAGCGCGCCGAAGCGGACGCCGTGGACCAGGATCGGCACCAGCAGCGTGCCGGGGGCCTCGCCCTGCGGGCCGGGCCTGACGCCGTCGAGGAGCATGCGGGTCAGCGGCCCGTGGTCACCGGGAGCGGTGGGCCGCCCGTGGGTGACGAACCGGCCGATGCCGTCGCCGTCCTCGTTGAGCACGGCGAGGGCGGCGTGGCCGGCTCCGGCCAGCTCGGCGGCGGTCCGCACGATCCGCTCCAGCACGGCCTCCGGCGCGATGTCGCCGCCGATGGCCTCCATCGCCCGGAGCAGCCGTGGCATCTGCTGCATGACAGCGAGCGTAGTCACGCCGGATTCAGGGCGAAAGTCGGTGCTGTGCCCCTGTACCGCTCCCTTTCCCGCTCCCGCTCCCGCCGCAGGAGGGTGCGGAACGGGCCGTCGGCGGCGGCCAGCTCCGCGTGGGGGCCGCGCTGCACCACGCGGCCCGCGTCCAGGACCAGGATCTCGTCCACGGCGTCGAGGCCGGTGAGCCGGTGCGTGATCAGCACGGTGGTCCGACCCTCGGTGGCGGCGAGGAGGTCGGCGGTGAGCGCGTCGGCGGTCGGCAGGTCGAGGTGTTCGGCGGGCTCGTCCAGCACCAGGACGGGGAAGTCGGCCAGCAGCGCGCGGGCCAGCGCGAGGCGCTGGCGCTGGCCGCCGGAGAGGCGGGCGCCGTGCTCCCCGACCGGCGTGTCGAGTCCGTGCGGCAGGCCGTTCACCCAGTCGAGCAGCCGGGCGGCGGCGAGCGCGGCGCGCAGGGCGTCGTCGTCGGCGCCGGGCGCGGCGAGGCGCAGGTTCTCGCGGAGGGTGCTGTCGAAGACGTACGCGTCCTGCGCGCAGAGGCCGACGTGGCGGCGCACGGTGTCGCCGTCCAGCGCGGTCGCGTCGGTGCCGCCGAGGCGGTAGGTCCCGGCGGCCGGGTCGAGGAAGCGGAGCAGGCAGTGGGCGAGGGTGGTCTTCCCCGCGCCGGACGGGCCGACGACCGCGACCCGGCGGCCGGGGGTGAGGTCGAGGTCGAGGCCGCGCAGCGCGGGCGCGGCGCCCGGCTCCGCGCCGGGGTGCCGGGCGGTCAGGCCGCGCACGGTCAGGGGGAACGGCGTGACCGGTGCCGGGGCCGGGTGCTCCGGCTCGCGGACCGGCTCGGGGGCGTCGGTGACGTCCCGGACGCGCTCGGCCGCGCGCCGCGCGCGCTGCCGGTGCTGGACGGCGAGCGGCAGCCCGGCGACCGCCTCGAACGCGGCGAGCGGAACGAGGACGACCGTGGCCAGCCACACGCCGTCGAGCCGTCCGCCGGTCACGGCGGGCACGCCCGCCCAGGCGGCGGCGGTGACGGTCAGGCCGGTGAGCAGTGCCATCAGGCCGCTGCCGAGCGCGGTGACGGTGGCGGAACGGGCGGCCAGCGCGGTGAGGTCGGCGTCGGCCGCGCGGACGGCGGCCTGGCGGGCGGGAAGGGCACCGGCGACGGTGAGTTCGGCGGTGCCGGTGAGCAGGTCGACCGTGCGGGTGGCCAGTTCGCCGCGCGCGGGCGCGAGCCGCCGCTCGGTGCGCCGCGCGACGGCGCCCGCCAGGGCCGGGACCGCGACCCCGGCGGCGAGCAGCCCGGCGGCGAGCACGGCGCCCGCGGCGGGCAGCAGCCACGCGGTGAACGCGACGGCCGCCACGCCCACGGCCGCGGCGGCGACCGCGGGCAGGAGCCAGCGCAGGAAGTAGTCCTGGAGGGCGTCCACATCGGCGACCACACGGGAGAGCAGATCGCCGCGCCGCGCCCGCCCGAGCCCGGCGGGAGCGAGGCGCTCCAGCCGCCGGTAGACGCCGACGCGCAGGTCGGCCAGCACGCGCAGCACGGCGTCGTGGCTGACGAGCCGTTCGGCGTACCGGAAGACGGCCCGCCCGATCCCGAACGCGCGGGTCGCGGTGACGGCGACCATGAGATACAGCACGGGCGGCTGCTGCGCGGCCCGCGAGATGAGCCACCCCGAGACGGCCATGAGCCCTACGGCACACCCGAGGGCCAACCCCCCGAGCACCGCGGCCCACCCCAGCCGCCCGTGCTGTATCTCATGG
>NZ_JBPQTQ010000161.1:0-11087 GCF_051386415.1 Streptomyces sp. URMC 129 | reverse complement strand
GCGGGCCGCGGGGCGGCCCGCGCGGAGGGCCGTCCAGGCCGGGGCCGGGTCCTTCAAACGGACCGGGACGTCCAGCAGCGTGACCGGGAGGCGGGACAGGGCGGCGAGGGCGGCGTCGGCCACGGCGGGGTCCGTGTCCGCGTAGCCGAGCGTCGGGGACCAGGCCACCCGTACCGGCCGTGCCGGGGCGGAGGGAACACCGGCCACCGCCGTGAGGTACGCCGCCGCGTCCTGCGCGTGGCGGGTCAGGGCGCCGCCGACGTTGAGGCCGGCGCGGTCGCGGGGCGGCAGGCGGCCGTTCGTCGGCTTGAAGCCGATCACGCCGCACCACGCCGCCGGTATCCGCACCGAGCCCGCGCCGTCGCTGCCGCTCGCCAGCGGGACCATGCCCGTCGCCACCGCGACCGCCGAGCCCGCCGAGGAGCCGCCGGGGGACAGGGCCGGGTCCCACGGGTTCAGCGTCCGGCCCCGGTCGGTGAGGCCCCACGTCTGCCACACCGTGCCCCGGCCCGGCACCGCCGTCGCGCCGACCGGCACGCAGCCCGCCGCCACCAGCCGCCGGGACTGGACCGAGGTGAGCCCCTCGGGGGCCTTCACCCCGATCGGGACGCCCGCCAGCGGCAGCCGGTCGCCGTGGCGGACCGCACGGTCCACCTCACGGACGGCGGAGGCGACCGGCCACACCGCCGTGAACGCCCGCACCGCGCCGTCGAGGCGTTCGATCGCGCGCAGCGCCGCCGTCGCGACCTCCGCCGCCGACAGCTCCCGCGCCCGCACCGCCGCCGCGATCTCCACGGCCGACAGCCGCCCGTACTCCTCGTCGCGCATCACGCGCAGTGAACTGCCCCCCGCCGACCGCGTCAAGAACGGGACCGCGCCCGCCGTCCTGCGGCGTAGGGCACAATCGGACGCGATGAGTACCTACCGTGAGCGCGCGCACCGCCAGACCGCGCGGGCGACCGTGCTGAGCGCCATCGCCACCCGCGAGCGCCGCTCACACCTGTCCGCGCCCCGCGTGCCGACCGTCGGGATCGACATCGGCGGCACCAAGGTCATGGCCGGGGTCGTGGACGCCGACGGCACGGTCCTGGAGCGGGTGCGCACCGAGACGCCGGACAAGTCCAAGAGCCCCAAGGTCGTCGAGGACACCATCGCGGAGCTGGTCCTCGACCTCTCCGACCGCCACGACGTGCACGCCGTCGGCATCGGCGCCGCCGGGTGGGTCGACGCCGACCGGTCGCGCGTGCTGTTCGCCCCGCACCTGGCCTGGCGCAACGAGCCGCTGCGCGACGCGCTGGCCGCCCGGCTGGTGGTGCCGATCATGGTGGACAACGACGCGAACACCGCGGCCTGGGGCGAGTGGCGGTTCGGCGCGGGCCGGGGCGCGGAGCACCTGGTGATGATCACGCTGGGCACGGGCATCGGCGGCGCGATACTGGAGGGCGGCCGGGTCAAGCGCGGCGCGTACGGGGTGGCCGGCGAGTTCGGCCACATGCAGGTGGTGCCGGGCGGCCACCGCTGCGCCTGCGGGAACCGGGGCTGCTGGGAGCAGTACAGCTCCGGCAACGCGCTGGTCCGCGAGGCGCGCGAGCTGGCGGCGGCCGACTCGCCCGTCGCGCACCACATCCTGGACCGGGTGGGCGGTCAGGTCGGTGACATCACCGGTCCGCTGATCACCGAGCTGGCCCGCGAGGGCGACCCGATGTGCGTGGAGCTGCTCCAGGACATGGGCCGCTGGCTGGGCGTGGGCATCGCCAACCTCGCCGCCGCTCTCGACCCGGCCCGCTTCGTCGTCGGCGGCGGGGTGAGCGACGCCGACGACCTGCTGATCGAGCCGGCCCGCGAGGCGTTCCGGCGCCACCTCACCGGGCGCGGGTACCGGCCGGAGGCCGAGATCGCGCGGGCCGAACTGGGCACCGACGCGGGGATGGTCGGCGCGGCCGACCTGGCGCGGCTGGTCGCCCGCCGCTTCCGCCGCGCCAACCGGCGCCGTGCCGAACGGGCCCACCGGGGCGCCGGGTTCGAGCTGCGGCTGCCGCCGCGGGGACGGGCGGCCCGGCCATGACCGCGACCACCACGCCCTCCGCGTCCGCCGTGAGCACCCCCGCGCAGCGGCCCCCGCGCCGGCCGCGTCACCGCTGGCTGGCGGCCGTCGTCGTCTTCCTGCTGATCGCGATCCCGGCCGCGTATCTCGCGCTGTCGGCCTACCAGAGCCGTGACAGCGGTGAGGACAAGGCCCGTTCGGCGTCGGCGCGGGCGCTGATCTACGAGTGGCCGAGCAAGGTCCTGCGCCGCATCTACGACGTGCCGATTCCCGACGGGGCGGCGTATGTGGGCTATTACGAGACCAACTCGTGGGACGAGTCCACGCTGTACGTGGAGTTCCGCTGCTCGCCCGGTCAGCTCACCGCGTTCCTGGAGGAGTTGGGCACCGACCGGACGGCGCTGGCCGAGGACACCGTCACCATCGGCCGGTCGCGCGCCGACGTCATCGGCTGGCGTTTCGACGACCCGGCGCGCACCTTCGCCGGGACGGTCGTGCAGCAGTCGGAGCAGGAGCCCGAGGTGTCGGTGACGGTCGACCTCACCCACGAGGAACGGCCGCGCGTGTTCGTCGTCTCCACCACCAACCCGTGAGCTGACCGGCCCCCGGCCCGCAGGCGGCGCGGCTACAGCAGGTCCTCGGCCAGGCGGCGGGCGACGCGTTCCAGCAGGGGGCCGGCCTGGGCGACGCATTGCGCGGGGTCGGGTTCCTCGTCGGTCAGGGGGTAGGCGCGGTCGATGCCGGCGGCGCGCAGGGTGTCGGGGGGCAGGCGCAGCCGGCCGCAGACCGCGACCACCGGGGTGCCGGCGGCGCGGGCCGCCGCCGCGACGCCCGCCGGGGCCTTGCCGTGGAGGGTCTGCTCGTCCAGGGAGCCCTCGCCCGTGATCACCAGGTCGGCCCGCTCCACGGCGGTGGCGAAGCCGAGGACGTCGAGCAGCACCTCGATGCCGGGGCGGAAGACGGCGTTCAGGCCGAGGAGCGCGCCGAAGCCCACGCCGCCCGCCGCCCCCGCGCCGGGCGCGCGGGCGTACTCGGCGGCGCGTGAGCCGAGCGTGCGCTCCAGGACGCGGGCGAAGTGCGCCAGGGCGTTGTCCAGCGCCTCGATCTCCACCGGGTCGGCGCCCTTCTGCGGCCCGTAGACGGCGGCGGCGCCGGCCGGGCCGGTCAGCGGGTTGTCCACGTCGCTCGCGAGCACGAACGCGGTGTCCTTCAGCCGGGGGTCGAGTCCCGACAGGTCCGCCTCGGCCAGCTCGCGCAGCGGGCCGCCCCCGTGCGGCAGCGGGTCGCCGTCGGCGTCCAGCAGCCGCGCGCCCAGCGCGGTGAGCATGCCCGCGCCGCCGTCCGTGGTGGCCGAGCCGCCGACGCCCAGCACGACCGTGCGCGCCCCGGCGTCGAGGGCGGCGGCGATGAGCTCGCCCGTGCCGTACGTGGTGGCGGTCAGCGGTGCGAACGTGAACGGCGGCAGCAGCCGCAGCCCCGACGCCTGCGCCATCTCCACCACGGCCACGTCGCCGCGCAGCGCGAACGACGCGGTGACCGGCAGCCCCAGCGGCCCGGTGACCTCGGCCCGCCGGGCCGTGAAGCCGCCCGCGACCGCCGCGTCGACGGTGCCGTCGCCGCCGTCCGCGACGGGCAGCGACTCGACGACCGCCGCCGGCCGCACCGCCCGGATCCCGGCCGCGACGTGCCGCCCGACCTCGGCCGCCGTCAGGGAGCCCTTGAACTTGTCCGCGGCGATGAGCACGTTCCCGGTCACGTCGGCCTCCTCGGTCTCCCGGGGCCGACCCTATCCACCGCCGTCCGCGCTCACACCCGGAACGGGGATCAGCCCGCGCCGCGCAGCCGGCGCCACACGGCCTTGGCCGCGTTGTGGCCCGACATGCCGTGCACGCCGGGCGCCGGCCAGGACGCCGAGGAGCAGAGGAAGACGGCCGGGTGCGCGGTGGCGTACGGGTTGAGGCGCATCCGGGGGCGGAACATGGTCTGGAGGCCGGAGAACGCGCCGCACGCGATGTCCCCGCCCACGTAGTTGGCGTTGCGGCGCTCCAGCTCCGCCGGTCCGGCGGTGGCGCGGGCCAGCACCAGATCGCGGAAGCCGGGCGCGAACCGCTCGATCTGCCGCTCGATCGCGTCCGTGAGATCGCCGTCCCACCCGTTGGGCACGTGCCCGTACACCCAGAACACCTGCTTGCCCCCGGGCGCCCGCCCGGGGTCCACCACGCCGGGCTGCGAGGTGATCAGGAACGGCACCTCCGGCGCCCGCCCCCGCACCGCCGCCGCGCGCAGGGCGGTGGTGATCTCCCGCGTGCCGGGACCGAGATGCACCGTCCCGGCCCGCCGCGCCGCCTCCGAACGCCACGGAACCGGGCCGTCCAGCGCGTAGTCGATCTTGAACACGGCCGGGCCGTACCGGAAGTGGTCGAACGCCCGGCCGAGGCCCGCGATCCTGGCCAGGGCGGTGGGCGAGGTGTCGAAGACATAGGCCCGCGCGGGCGGCAGCTCGTCCAGCCGCTTGACCTCCACCCCGGTGTGGACGACGCCGCCGAGGTCCCGGAGGTAGGCGGCGAGCGCGTCGGAGATGGCCTGCGAGCCGCCGCGCGCCATGGGCCAGCCGACCTCGTGCGCGGCCAGCGCGAAGACCATGGCGATGGCGCCGGTCGCGAGCGTGGTGGTGGGCGCGATGACGTGCGCGGCCAGGCCGGACAGCAGCGCGCGGGCGGGCTCGTCGCGGAAGCGGCGGGTCAGCAGGGCGACGGGCTGGATGCCGTTGAGGCCGAACCGCGCCAGCGTGACCGGGTCACGCGGCGGCCCGTCCCAGGGCACCTTGAGGAAGTCCCCGACCAGCGTCTCCCACTTGCCGCGGTAGGGCGCGAGCAGCCGCCGGTACGTCCCGGCGTCGCGCGGGCCGAACGACGCGGCCGTCTCCCCGACCGACCGGGCGAGCACGGCGGCGCTGCCGTCCGGGAACGGGTGGGCCAGCGCCAGATCGGCGTGCAGCCAGGTCAGCCCGTACTTCTCCAGCGGCATCCGCCGGAAGGCGGGGGAGCCGATGCCCATCGGGTGGACGGCCGAGCACGGGTCGTGCCGGAAGCCGGGCAGCGTCAGCTCCTCGGTCCTGGCGCCGCCGCCCACGGTGTCCTTCGCCTCGAACACCTCGACCGACATGCCCCGGCGGGCCAGCTCGACGGCGGCCGTCAGCCCGTTCGGTCCCGCTCCGACGACGACGGCGTCACGCAACGACGGCACTTACGGCTCCCCTCGCGGGTGAGGATCGAGGATCGGGTCAGGCGGCAGCCCCGGGGCGGCCCGCCGTCAGCAACCCGAGGATACGCCGCGTGGTGGCCTCGTCCCGCGCGGCGGTGAACGGCAGCGCGTTGTCCCCGGCGAGGGCGAACGGCTCGCCGCTGATCGTCAGATGAGCGCCACCGGCCTCGGCGACCAGGAGCAGCCCGGCGGCGTGGTCCCAGGCCAGTTCCCAGCTGAACGCGACGGCGTCCAGCCGTCCGGACGCGACCGCCAGGTACTCCAGACCGGCCGAGCCGCAGGGGCGGGGCGCCACGCCGTCCGTCCACAGGCCCGACAGGGCGCGCTTCTGGTCGTGGGTGGTGAAGTCGGGGTGCGAGCAGGCGACCTCCAGCACCTTGCCGGGGGGCGGGGAGCCCGCGTCGAGCGGCTCGCCGTTCAGCCACGCGCCCGCCCCGCGCCGGGCGTGCGCCAGCAGTTCACGCGCCGGGGCGTAGGTCCAGGAGGCGAGGATCCGCCCGTGGTGGGCCAGGGCGACCAGGGTGCAGAAGCCCGGCTCGCCACGGACGAACTGGCGGGTGCCGTCGACCGGATCGACGATCCACACCGGGGCGTCGCCGCCGAGGGCCGCGTAGCCCTCGGGGTCCTCGTGGACGCCTTCCTCACCGACCACCACGGAGCCGGGCAGTATGCGGGTGAGGTCGCGCGCCAGCCGCCGTTCGGCGCCGCGGTCCGCGATGGTCACCAGGTCGTGCGGCCCGGTCTTGACGGTGACCTCGTGTTCGGCCAGGCGCTGCCAGCGCGGCATGATCTCCACGGCCGCCGCCTGACGCACCGCGGCCTCGACATCCGCCACCAGCTGTTCGTCGATCATGTGTCCATCGAAACATGACACGTCCGACATGCCCGCCCCGGGGTCGCACGGCCGGAGGACGGAGGACGGGGGCCGGAGGACGGGGCCGAGGGGGCGGGGGGTGCCGGTCAGGCGACGCCCGCGCGGCGCAGCTCGCTGGTGACCGCGTAGTGGTGGCTCGGGGAGACCTTCCGGGCCGCGTCCAGCAGCAGCGGCACCACGACGTCGGGCGCGGGTGCCGCCGCGCGCGCGGCCTCCTCGGCGGTCCTGGCCCGGACGAGCGCCGTCAGCAGGGTGACGGCCTCCTTGCCGTGCCCGGCGGACCACAGCTCGGCGGCGATGGTGCCGGCCTCGCCGGCGGGCCGGGCCGCGCCCTGGCGCAGCAACCGGCCGCAGTCGCGCTCGCGGCCGGCCTCGGCCAGGGCCTCCGCCGCCAGGGCCAGCCGGTCGGGCGGCAGCGCCGCGGCCTCCCACAGCAGCGTGGTCAGGTCGGAGATCATCCCGGTGCGCTCCATCTCGGCCACCAGCACCGGGAGTTGCTCGGGCGGGCCGCTCGCCGCCTCGCACAGCACCACGTGCGCCGCGCCGTCCATGCCGTCCGCGCGCAACTGCCGCAGCCGCTCCGCCAGGTCGAGGGCGGCCTGCCGGTCCCGCGGGGTCAGCGAGAACCGGGGCTCCGGTTTGCGCTCCTCGCGCACCGCCCCCGCGAAGCGCGAGCCCCGCAGCGGCGGGGCGCCCGCCGTCTCGGTCCCCGGATCGGCCGTGATCACGGGCGCGGCGCCGGGGGCCGCCTCCTCGTCCAGCCCGGCGAACCGCGCGCCGCGCGGGCGGCGCCGCGCGGCCCCGGCCGCGGGGGCCGGGGCGGGCGCCGGAACGGCCGCGGGCGCCTCCCGCGCCTCCTCGCCGGGATCCGCGCCCAGCGCGTCCAGCCGGGCGCGGATCTCGGCGCGGCGGGACAGCATCCGCTCCTGGTCGTCCCGCGCCCACAGCCGCAGCCCGGCGAAGCGCTCCGCGTCCTCCTCCTGCCCGGCCCGCCGGGCGACGTCCTCGGCTGCGGCCAACTGCCGGTCTCGCAGGTGCAGTTCGCGTTCGGTACGGTCGATTTCCGCCAGTCTGCGGGTCAGCAGCTCCCGGCTGCCGGGCAGGGCGTCCTGGGTGCGGACGGCGGTCTGGTGCGCGGCTCTGACGCGCCGCCCCATCTGCTCGGCGGCGAGCGTCCCGTGACGGCCCGCCAGATCCTGGAGGAGGTCCGCCACGGCGTCCCAGGGGGGGAGTTCACGCCCCGTCAGCCACGCCCGGAGCTCTTCGCCGTTGCGCCGGGCGAAGGCGGCGAACCAGCCGTCCTCGGGGTCGAGGGCTTGCGTGACTGTCCGCAGTTCGGTGGTGAAGGCGGCCAAGCAGGCCGTCATGTCGTGCTGAGCCAAGCGCACATCCGCCATGTCGGTACTGAACCCAAGCCGGTTGCGATTCGTGTTCCCGGTCGGTTACGGGCAGTTTTCGAGCTGCTCTTTCCGGCCGTTGCCCGCGCCGCGAGCGTCTGCGAGCGGGTGCGAACGGCTCGTGGCGGTCCGTGGCGGGCGGCCCGCAGGAGGGTTAGGCGCCATCGACCGACCGCTTCACCCCCGCGTCCCGCGCGGGTTGGCCGCAGCAGACAGTACACCCGTCGCCGGAGCCGGACCACCGCGCGGTGGCGTCCTGACGTCCGTGACCGGCGACCGTGGCGAACACGCCGCAGCGCCTACGCTTTTCCGCATGACGCCCACGACCCGCACGAGCAGCGACGGACGCGGCCGGACCCCCGGCGGGCGCCCGCTGGTGGCGATCCTCAGCGGCGCCGGGATCTCCACCGACTCCGGCATCCCCGACTACCGCGGGCCGTCCGGCCTGTGGCGGCGCGACCCGGAGGCGGAGAAGCTGGTCACGTACGACTTCTACATGAGCGATCCGGACATCCGCCGCCGCTCCTGGCTGATGCGGCGCGACAGCCCGGTGTTCAGGGCCGAACCGAACGCCGCGCACCAGGCGATCGTCCGGCTGGAGCGGTCCGGGGTCCCGGTCCGCGTCATCACGCAGAACGTCGACGGCCTGCACCAGGCCGCCGGGCTGCCCGCACGGAAGGTCATCGAGCTCCACGGCAACGCCCGGTCCGTGCTCTGCACCGCCTGCGGCGCGCGCGGCACGACGGAGGCGGCGGTGGCCCGGGTCGAGGCGGGGGAGCCGGACCCGGCGTGCGAGGAGTGCGGCGGCATCCTGAAGACCGCGACGGTGATGTTCGGACAGGCCCTGGACCCGGAACGGCTGGGCGAGGCGGTGACGATCGCGCGGGCGTGCGAGGTGTTCGTCGTGGTCGGCAGCAGCCTCCAGGTCCAGCCCGCGGCCTCCCTCGCGGGGATCGCGGCGGACCACGGCGCCCGCCTGATCATCGTCAACGCCGAGCCGACCCCGTACGACGACCTGGCGGCCGAGGTGATCCGCGAGCCCATCGGCCGGTCGTTCCCCGCGCTGCTGGAGCGGCTGGCCCAGGAAGGCGAGGGGGAACTGTCAACCCGCTGTTGACAGTCGGGAGTGTGTCAACTTACGGTTGACACATGGTGGAACCAGCACGCATGACGCATCCCGTCCGGCTCGACGACCTCATCCAGGCCATCAAGGCCGCTCACACCGACGCGCTCGACCAGCTCGCGGACGCCGTCGTCGCCGCGGATCACCTCGGTGACGTGGCGGACCATCTGATCGGCCACTTCGTGGACCAGGCGCGGCGCTCCGGCGCGTCCTGGACGGAGATCGGCCGGAGCATGGGTGTCACCCGGCAGGCGGCACAGAAGCGCTTCGTCGCCAAGGAGTCGGACACGGCGCCGGACTTCCAGCCCGGCCAGGGGTTCGACCGGTTCACGACGCGGGCCAGGAGCGTCGTGATCGCGTCGCAGAACGAGGCCCACGCCGCGGGCCACGACCGGATCCGGCCCCCGCACCTCGTGCTCGGCCTCCTCAGCGAGCCGGAGGGGATCGCCGCCCGCGCGCTCGCGGCGCAGGACGTCACCCCCGAGGCCGTCCGGGCGGCGGCGACGGCCGCGCTCCCGGCGGCATCGGGCGAGGTGCCGGCCCTCATCCCGTTCGACCCCGGCGCCAAGAAGGCGCTCGAACTCACCTTCCGGCAGGCCCTGCGGCTCGGGCACAACTACGTCGGGACCGAGCACATCCTGCTGGCCCTGCTGGAGTTCGAGGACGGCGAGGGGGTGCTCACCGGCCTCGGTGTCGACCGGGCCGCCGCCGAGGAGTTCATCACGGCCACGCTCGCCGCCTTCCGCCAGAAGTGAGGCGGGCGTCTCCGCGCGGCGCGGGCGTCTCTGTCACGGGGCGGTCGGGTCGGTGGTCGGGGCGGTGACGCGGGGGTCAGCTCCCGCCCGGTCCGTCCGTCGCGTCCAGGGCGATGAGCGCCAGGCCGACGTCCGGGTCCACGCGTTTGCGCAGATGGGCGGGGGTCTCCGTGATTACCAGCTCCAGCGTCGGCCACACCGTCAGCCGTTGGAGATGGCCGCCGGCCGTCGAGCCGTCGCGGTGGCCGAGGACCACATGGGCGTGGAGGGCGGGCCGGCCGTCGTCGTCCGCGATGTCCCCGATCAGGGACAGCACTTCGCTCTGCCCTCCCACCGGGATGTCGAGGTACTCCTTGCGCTCGGCGTCGAAGTACCCGAGCGTGGCGTCGCGGCAGGCGCCCACGCCGGTGAGGCCGGCGCCGGTGACGCGGTGCTCGCGGGAGAACGCGGTGAGGCGTTCGACGGCCTCGTCCTCCTTGTCCATGACGAGGACGAAGGTGCGCAGCCCGTCCACCTCGCTGACCAGCCGTGACTTCATGCCTCCGACCGTAGCCGCGGTGCCCCGCCCGCGCACCCCGGCCCGGTGGCCCGGCCCGGTGGCCCGGCCGTCGCCGGACAGTTCACGCTTCTCTGAATTCAGGAGTCTCTGTACTGTCGTCGGGTGCTGACCATCACCCCCGACGTCGCGGTGCTCGCGCGCTTCGGCCGTGCTCTCGCCGACCCCATCCGCTGCCGGCTCCTGCTGGCCCTGCGGGAGGCGCCCGCCCATCCGTCGGACCTCGCCGAGCGGATCGGCGTCTCCCGGACGCGGCTGTCGAACCACCTGGCCTGCCTGCGTGACTGCGGACTGGTGGTCGCCGTGCCGGACGGCCGCCGCACCCGCTACGAACTCGCCGACGAACGCCTCGGACACGCGCTGGACGACCTGCGCACCGCCGTGGTCGCCGTGGAGACCGACCGCACCACGTGCCCCGACGCCGACGCCGAGGCATGCTGCCGATGACCGCGACACGTGAGCCGCTGGCCCACCGCATACGACTCCTGACGGCCGCGACCATCACCTACAACGTCGTCGAGGCCGCCGTCGCCCTCACCGCCGGCACCCTCGCCTCCTCC
The DNA here is from genome assembly GCF_051386415.1 of Streptomyces sp. URMC 129. NCBI lineage: Bacteria > Bacillati > Actinomycetota > Actinomycetes > Kitasatosporales > Streptomycetaceae > Streptomyces > Streptomyces sp. URMC 129. The sequence goes on along the minus strand of NZ_JBPQTQ010000161.1, from coordinate 514 downwards.
ACCGCTCTGATCGGCTTCGGCCTCGACTCGGTCATCGAGGTCTCCTCCGCCGCCGCGGTCGCCTGGCAGTTCTCCAGCCACGACCACGCCGTGCGCGAGGCCCGGGAGCGGACGACCCTGCGGATCATCGCGGCGTCGTTCTTCGCGCTCGCCGCCTACGTGGCCGTCGACGCCGTCCGCGCGGTGGCGGGCGACGGCGAGGCCGACCGCTCGGTCACCGGCATTGTCCTGGCCGCGCTCTCCCTGGCGGTCATGCCGTTCCTGTCCGCCGCGCAGCGCCGTGCCGGCCGCGCACTCGGCTCCGCCAGCGCGGTCGCGGACTCCCGGCAGACCCTGCTGTGCACCTACCTCTCCGCCGTCCTCCTGTGCGGCCTGGTCCTCAACGCCACTCTCGGCTGGTCCTGGGCCGACCCGATCGCCGCCCTGATCATCGCCGCCATCGCCGTCAAGGAGGGCCACAGCGCCTGGCACGGCAAGGGCTGCTGCCCACCCCTCACGCCCCTCACGCCCTGTC
>NZ_JBPQTQ010000160.1:0-11147 GCF_051386415.1 Streptomyces sp. URMC 129 | reverse complement strand
GTGGTGGGCCTGCCGCCACGCGTGGCCGGCCCTCCCGATTCAGCCCTTCGCCACGAAGACGTGCATCGCGATGTGGTGCGCCAGCTCGGCGGCCTCCCCGCCGCTGCCGACCTGCACGCCGCCGCCCGCGCCGGTCGTCACGCTGACCGAGGCCCCCGGCTGCACGCCCGCCCGGCGCAGCGTGTGCATGACCTGCGCGTCCGTCTGGATGGGCTCCCCGATGCGGCGGACGATGACTGTCTTGCCGCCGTCCGTGTCCCGCAGATCGGTGAGGGCGACCATGCCCTCCCCGATGAACGGATCCGTCGTGCCCGCCTCGCCCAGCTCCGCCAGCCCCGGGATCGGGTTCCCGTAGGGGGACTCGGTCGGGTGGTTCAGCAACTGGAGCACGCGGCGCTCCACCGCGTCGCTCATGACGTGCTCCCACCGGCACGCCTCGGCGTGGACGTGCTCCCACTCCAGCCCGATCACGTCCACCAGCAGACACTCCGCGAGGCGGTGCTTGCGCATCACCCGCTGCGCCAGCCGGCGCCCCTCGTCCGTCAGCTCCAGATGCCGGTCCCCGGCGATGCTCAGCAGGCCGTCCCGCTCCATCCGCGCGACGGTCTGGCTCACGGTCGGACCGCTCTGCTCCAGCCGCTCCGCGATGCGGGCACGCATCGGGACCACCCCTTCCTCCTCCAGCTCCAGAATGGTGCGGAGGTACATCTCGGTGGTGTCGATGAGTCCGGACATAAGTGCCCCTCGATGTCTCGTGCGGTGGCCCTGCACCCAATTCTGACGCACGGCAGTGACAATCGTTCCCGCTCCGGGTGACGAGAAGGTCGCGCAGGGACACGGCAGCGGTCCGGACCCGGTCCGCACCCGGTCCACACCCCGTCCGCACCCTGGCCCATCCTGGTCCAGACCATTACCGTGTGGAGATGACCGAGACCACCCCGGCCGCGCGCTTCCTCGACGCGGCCATCGGCCTGCTGAGGGCCGCCAGGGACCGGCAGGGGCCGCGCGTCGCGGAGGCCGCCGCCCTCGTCGCGGACACCGTGGCGGCGGGCGGCAGGCTCTTCGCCCACGGCGCGGGCCACTCCGCGCTCCCCGCCCAGGACCTGGTCCACCGGGCGGGCGGCCTGGCCCTGGTCAACCTGCTCGCCGTGCCCGGCACCACCGGCGTCGACGTCTTCCCGGCCACCCTCGGCAGCGCCCTCGAACGTGTCGCGGGCCTGGCCCCCGCCGTCCTCGACAGCAGCCCGGCCGCCGCCGGGGACCTGCTGGTCGTCGTCTCCCTCTCCGGGCGCAACGCGCTGCCCGTCGAGATGGCCGCGCACGCCCGGGCGCGCGGGCTCGCCGTGATCGGCGTGACATCCGTCGCCTACGCGGAGCGGACCGTCTCCCGCCACCCCTCGGGCACGTTCCTGAAGGACCACTGCGACGTCGTCCTCGACACCGGCGTCCCGGTCGGGGACGCGACGCTGACCAGCGCGGACATCGGCGCCCCGTTCGCCCCCGCCTCCACGGTCGTCGCCTGCGCGCTGCTCCAGGCCGTCGTCGCCGAGACGGCCGGGCTCATGGCGGCGCGCGGCACCGAACCGCCGCTGCTGCGCTCGGCCAACGTGGACGGCGGCGCCGAGTGGAACGAGAAGGTCGTCGCCGCGCACGCCGACCGCATCCTCTGGCGCCGGTAGGGCGGCTACACGCCCGGGACCACGTTCCCCAGGTCGATCGCGGCGCCCACGCGCAGCGCCACGTCCTCCGCGTACGCCACGTCGGCCCGGTCGAACGGGCGGCGGCCCGTGCCGCGCAGGAACGTCAGCACGCCCAGGCTGCGGCCCCGGCTGCGCAGCACCACGCACAGCGCGTGCCCCGCGTCCTCCGGCCACCGGTGCTCCGCCGCCCACCCGGGCCGCGCCAGCCCGCCGGTCGCGCGCACCGCGACGCAGCGCTCCAGCGCCTGGAGCGCCGGGTGGCCCGGCCGGTAGCGCACGGTCACGCCGTGCGTGGCCGACGTGCCGCAGAACGCGCCGGGGCTCTCCGCGATCCGGACCAGGCCCGAATTCCCCACGACGTCCAGCAGCGCGTACTCCGCGAAGCCCGCCAGCGCGTAATGCAGATGCAGTACGGCCGCGTCCAGCGGGTCCTCGCACTCGGCCGCCGCCCGCGTCGCGCGGGCGAGCTGGCTGTCGCGGAAGGAACGCCTCGCCTTGTCGCGGGCCGCCCGCCGGCACTCGGTGATGTCCTGGAAGAGCCACGCCACGCCGAGCGGCGCGGGCGCCGACGCGGAGTCGGCGGCCAGCGGCGAGCCCAGCCGCAGGAAGCCGCTGAGCAGGCAGCGGCGCGGCCCGCCCGGCAGCCCGCCGCGCCGGTCGCCCAGCGGGTCCTCCCGCGACCCGTCGTCGTGCAGCGTGATCCACAGCTCCACCGGGCTGCTCGGCCCCTGCGCGACCTGGGTCTGCTCCAGGGCGCCCTCCAGCTCCTCCAGCCCGGCCCCGAAGAACTCGGCCAGCGGCTCCCCCAGCATGTCCACCGGGGTGACCGCCAGCGCCCGCGCGGCCCGGTCGTTCACCGCGACCGTGCGCATGTCGGCGTCGACGATCACCATCGCCCACGCCGAGTCCGACAGCAGCGCGTGGCTCAGCGCCAGGTTCCGCTCCAGGTCCAGCCGCGCGTGCACCTCACCGAACGCGCAGGACACCCCCGCGGCGCGGCCCTCGGCGTCCAGGACGGCCGTCGTCTGCGCCCGCACCAGGACCCGGCCGCCGTCCCGGCGCATCAGCGCGAACTCGTGCACCTGGCGCGGGTCGGCGCGCGCGGCCGGGTCGAGGACGGAGAGGAGACGATTCCGCACGTCGGCCGCGTCGGCGTCGCGCGCGGCCCAGCCGTCGAGCCCGGCGCGACCGACGGCCTCCGCCGCCGACCAGCCGAGCAGCCGCTCCGCCTGGCGGTTCCAGTGGGTGACGCGGCCCGACGTGTCCACGGCGAAGAGGGCCGACTCCATGCCGTCGAGCAGGGTGGCCAGTAAGCGGCTGTCGGCGACGCGATGGTCGGACGTGGTCTCGGGATGTGAGGTCACCAGATACCCCCTGCACGGAGAAGAGCGCCGGTCGCTTGCGCCGGTCCATTCAACTCCATGGTGACGTCGGTCACATAGGGTTTCGTTAAATCTCGTTCCCGCCGGAAATTCTGTTGTGGTGCCCCCGGGGGGCCGCCTAACGTGCGGGGTACACGAGAAGGGAGGTGGTTCGGCGAATGAGTGACAACCGGACGCGTGAGGTGGCTGCGGCCTAGCGGCCGTCGTCCCACGAGACGTGGAGCCGGCGACGCCGTCGGCCAATTCCCAGCAGTCACCCGATCCGCGGGCCGCCGGTGACGTCCGGCCGGCTCCCCGGCGGGCGCGCGAGCGCCCCGTCGGGGACCAAAGGCCCGCGGATCGCTTTTCTGCGCCGTCCGCCCCGGCTGCCCCGTTCGCCCCTTCGCGGGGCCACGGGTCTCACGGGTCTCACGGGCAGAGCCGCTCCACGATCCAGCCCTTCCCCTGGCGGACGTAGCGCAGCCGGTCGTGCAGCCGGTTCTCCCGGCCCTGCCAGAACTCGACGGTCTCCGGCACCACCCGGTACCCGCCCCACTGCGGCGGCGCGGGCACGTCCTCGCCCTCCGGATACCGCTCCGCCAGCTCCGCGTAGAGCTGGTCGAGCTGGGCGCGCGAGGCCACCTTGGAGGACTGCTCACTCGCCCACGCGCCGAGCTGCGAGCCGTGCGGCCTGGTCCTGAAGTACGCCACCGTCTCGTCCCGCCCGGTCCGCCGGGCGCTCCCGGCGACGATCACCTGGCGGGCGATGCCGTGCCAGGGGAAGAGCAGCGAGACGTGCGGATTGGCGTCGATCTCGCGGCCCTTGCGCGAGCCGTAGTTGGTGAAGAAGACGAAGCCCCGCCGGTCGAACTGCTTCAGCAGGACCGTGCGGGAGCTGGGCCGGGCGGTGGCGTCGGCGGTCGAGAGCACCATGGCGTTCGGCTCGTGGAGACCGCTCTCGGCGGCGTGTGCGAACCACTGCTCGAACTGCTCGAAGGGGTCGGCGGCGAGGAACTTCTCGTCGAGCCCGGCGGCGCGGTAGCGGGCGCGCATCGCGGCGGGATCGAGCTGGGGACTGGGGAGGTTATCGGAGTTCTCGGCGTGGGACACGGCCCATATCTTGCAACATGCGGCTGACGGTGGCGGACGCACCGGATATCCGACCCGCGCTCCGCGGTCGGCGGACACCCGCAGTTAAGGTGACGGCCAGACTTACCGTGCTTACCCGTGCTTACCGTGCATAAGGCGTAAGGAGCAGCCAGATGTCCGAGTTCTCCCCCGGTCTCGAAGGGGTCGTGGCGTTCGAGACGGAGATCGCCGAACCCGACCGTGAAGGCGGCGCCCTGAGATACCGGGGCGTGGACATCGAGGACCTGGTCGGACACGTGTCGTTCGGCAAGGTGTGGGGCCTGCTGGTGGACGGGGCGTTCACGCCCGGACTGCCGCCGGCCGAGCCGTTCCCCATCCCGATCCGCTCCGGCGACGTCCGGGTCGACGTGCAGGCGGCGCTGGCCATGCTGGCGCCCGTGTGGGGCCTGAAACCGCTGCTGGACATCGACGTGGCGCAGGCCAGGGAGGACCTGGCCCGCGCCGCCGTGCTGGCGCTCAGCTTCGTCGCCCAGTCCGCCCGCGGCCCCGGCCTGCCGATGGTGCCGCAGCGCGAGATCGACAAGGCGACCTCCGTCACCGAGCGGTTCCTGCGCCGCTGGCGCGGCGAGCCCGATCCCCAGCACGTCAAGGCGCTCGACGCGTACTGGACGTCGGCCGCCGAGCACGGCATGAACGCCTCGACGTTCACCGCCCGCGTCATCGCCTCCACGGGCGCCGACGTGGCGGCGGCGCTGTCGGGCGCGGTCGGGGCGATGTCCGGGCCGCTGCACGGCGGCGCGCCCTCGCGCGTGCTGCACATGATCGAGGAGATCGAGCGGACCGGCGACGCCGAGGGGTACGTCAAGCGCAAGCTGGACGCGGGCGAGCGGCTGATGGGCTTCGGCCACCGCGTCTACCGCGCCGAGGACCCGCGGGCGCGGGTGCTGCGGCGGACGGCGAAGGAGCTGGGCGCGCCGCGCTTCGAGGTCGCGGAGGCGCTGGAACGGGCGGCGCTGGCGGAGCTGGGCGCGCGCCGCCCGGACCGGGTGCTGGCGACGAACGTGGAGTTCTGGGCGGCGATCATGCTCGACTTCGCGGAGGTCCCGGCGCACATGTTCACCGCGATGTTCACCTGCGCCCGCACGGCCGGGTGGTCGGCGCACATCCTGGAGCAGAAGCGGACCGGCCGCCTGATCCGCCCCTCGGCCCGCTACGTCGGCCCGCCGCCGCGCGACCCGCGCGAGGTGGAGGGGTACGCGGACTGAGCGCCGCGTAGGGTGCGGTCGCGTGGACTACACCTTCTACCTCGCGGACGTCTTCACCGAGCGGCCCTTCGGCGGGAACCAGCTCGCCGTCCTGCCCGACGCCCGGGGCCTGTCGGCGGACCGGATGCAGGCGCTGGCCCGGGAGTTCAACTTCTCGGAGACCACGTTCGTCCTTCCGCCCCGGGACCCGGGCCACACGCGGCAGGTCCGGATCTTCACGCCGACGACGGAGCTGCCGTTCGCCGGGCACCCGACCGTCGGCACGGCCGCCGTGCTCGCGGCGACCGAGCCGGGGGTCGGGCCGAGGCTGCTGCTGGAGGAGGGCGTCGGGGTCGTCACGGTCGACGTGGCGGGCACGCACGCGCGGCTGACGCTGAGGGCGCCGTACGAACGGCCCGGCCACGCCCCGGCGCCGCTCGCGGTGGCGGGCGCGCTGTCCGTGGCGGAGGACGACATCGTGGACTGCTGGTACGGCGGGGTCGGGCTGCGCTTCTGCTACGTGCGGCTGCGGGACGCCGGGGCCGTCGACCGGGCGGCGCTGGACCGGGCGGCGTGGGCGGCGGGCCTGGCCGCGGGGTGGGCGCCCGACCTGTACGTGTTCGCCGGCGACTTCCGGCCCGGCGGCCGGGTCCACGCGCGGGCGTTCGTGCCGGGCGCGGGCGTCGAAGAGGACCCGGCGACGGGGTCGGCGTGCGCCGGACTGGTCGCGAGCCTGCCCGGCGGGGCGGACGGCGACCACACGCTGGTGATCGACCAGGGCGTGCGGATGGGCCGCCCGAGCCGCATCGAGGCGACGGCCGTGACGGAGAACGGCCGCCTGACGTCGGTGTCGGTCGGCGGCCACACGGTGATCGTGGCGAAGGGCACGCTGACGGTGCCGGACTGAGCGGGACTGAGCCGGACTGAGCGGGAAGATCCGCGGGGGCGGGCGCGTTGGCCCGGACATGAGGGTGACGCTGGACGAGAAGACGCGCGAGCTGCTGGACGGGAAGAACTTCGCGACGGTCGCGACGCTCCAGCCGGACGGCGCGCCGCAGACATCCGTGGTGTGGATCGAACGGGACGGCGACACCGTGCGCTTCTCCACGACCGCGCACCGGCGCAAGGCGCGGAACCTGGAACGGGACGACCGGGTCAGCGTGACGGTCTTCGACCTGGCCAACCCCTACCACTCGGTGGAGATCCGCGGCCGGGCCGAGCTGACCGAGGACCCGGCGAAGGAACTGCCGCACCGCCTCTCGCACAAATACCTCGGCGAAGACCCACCCGCCGAGTCCCCCGACGAGACCCGCCTGATCGTGACGGTCCACCCGGAGAAGGTCATCACCTTCCGGGTCTGACCCGGGGGCGGCGTGCCCGGCGGCATGGGCGGTGGGCCCGGCCGAGGGCTGGGCGCCCGACCTGTACGCGTCCGCCGGTGAGGGCAGCCGGATCCACGCGCGGGCATCCAGGAGGACTCGACGGCGTACGCCGGGCCGTCCGCCGGCCGCACGCGGTCGGGAAGATCCCCGACGTGTGCCGGGACGCGGCACAGGTGCGGAGCGGGACGGGTCAGCGGGCGCCGCCCCGGCGGCGTGCGCGTCGCCGCGACCGGGCCGGACGGCCGGGGCGGCGCGCGGGTGTTCCGGGCCGGCGCGGGCGTTCGCGGCGTGTGCCGTGGTGACGGGGGGCCTTGCTCACAGGGCGGCGGCCAGGACTTCGGCCAGGTGCTGGGGGTGGGTGCCGGTGAGGTGGGTGAGCTGGGTGCGGCACGAGTAGCCGTCGGCCAGGAGGATCGTCCCGGGGGTGGCGGCGCGGATCGCCGGGAGGAGCTGGTCCTCCGCGCAGGTCACCGACACCTCGTAGTGGCCCTTCTCGAAGCCGAAGTTGCCCGCCAGGCCGCAGCAGCCGGTGGACAACGTGCCGGTCAGACCGGCCCGTTCGCGCAGGCGGCGGTCGGGGGCGTCGCCGAGGACCGCGTGCTGGTGGCAGTGCGTCTGCCCGGCCACCGGGCGGCTGACGCGCGGCGGGGTCCAGCCGGGGGCGTACTCCTCCAGCGTCTCCGCGAACGTCCGGACGCGGGCGGCGAGTTCGCGGGCGCGGGGGTCGGCGGGCAGCAGCTCGGGGAGGTCCGTGCGCAGGGCCGCCGCGCACGGCGGCTCCAGCACGGTGACCGGCAGGTCCGGCGGCAGCCGGTCCAGCGTGCGGCGCATCACCGCGCGGGCCAGGTCGAGCTGGCCGGTGGTGACGTAGGTCAGCCCGCAGCAGACCGTCTCCCCCGGCACCTCCGGCCGCAGTCCGGCGGCGGTCAGCACGGTGACGGCGGCGCGACCGGCCTCCGGGGAGAGGTGGTTGGTGAACGTGTCGGGGAAGAGCACCACCGGGCGGCCGTCCCCGCCGGTCTCCTTCCGGCCGCGCCACCAGCGGGTGAACGGCTGCCGGGCGAGGGGCGGCACGGTCCGCTCGGGCGCGATGCCGCCGAGGCGCTTGGCGAGCGCGGCCAGCGGCGGGACGCGCAGGGCCGCGTTGGCGACGGGCGCCAGGCGCAGCGCGGCGGTCAGCTCCAGCCAGCGCGGCAGCCGTCCCATCGCGTAGTGCGAGGCGGGGCGGCGGCGCCCGGCGTAGTGGTGGTGGAGGAACTCCGCCTTGTAGGTCGCCATGTCGACACCCACCGGGCAGTCGCTGCGGCAGCCCTTGCAGGACAGGCACAGGTCGAGCGCGTCGCGCACCTCGGCCGACCGCCAGCCGTCCGTGACGACCTCGCCGGTCAGCATCTCGTGCAGCAGCCGGGCGCGGCCCCGGGTGGAGTGCCGCTCCTCGCCGGTGGCGCGGAACGACGGGCACATGACCTGCGTCCCGGCCGCCGTCTCACGGCACTTGGCGACGCCGACGCAGCGCCGCACGGCCGTCGCGAAGTCGCCGCCGTCGTGCGGATACGCGAACGCGACGGGCACCGGCTCGCGCGGCAGCCCGGCGAACCGCAGGTTCTCGTCGAGGCGGGCCGGGCGGGCCAGCACCCCCGGGTTGAGGCCGCCGTCCGGGTCCCACACGTCCTTGAACCGGCCGAAGGCGGCGACGAGTTCGTCCCCGTACATGCGGGGCAGCAGCTCGGCGCGGGCCATCCCGTCACCGTGCTCGCCGGACAGCGAGCCGCCGTGCGCGACCACGAGCCCGGCCAGGTCCTGGCTGAACTCCCGGAACCGCGCGATGCCTTGGGCCGTCAGCAGGTCGAAGTCGATGCGGACGTGGACGCAGCCGTCCCCGAAGTGCCCGTAGGGCGTGCCGCGCAGCCCGTGGTCGCGCAACAGCCCCCGGAACTCCCGGAGATACGCGCCGAGCCGGGCCGGCGGCACCGCGCAGTCCTCCCACCCGGGCCACGCCTCGCCGCCGTCCCGCAGCCGCGTCGCCACCCCGGCGGCGTCCTCGCGCACGCGCCACAGCGCCCGTTGGGCCACCGGGTCCGTGACCACCGCGTGGCCCGTGGTCTCCCCGGCCGCCGCGCGGGCCAGCGCGGCGGCGCGCGCCCCGGCCTCGTCGCCGCTCGCGCCGCCGGTCTCCACGAACAGCCAGGCCCCGCCCGGCGGCAGGGTGCCGAGGGCGGCCGGGCCCACCAGGTCGGCGGCCATCCCCTCGACGGTCAGCGGCCCGTGCGGCAGCAGCCCGGCCGCCGCGTCGGCCGCCGCGCTCTCGTCCGGGTACCCGAGCACGGCCAGCGCCCGCGCGGCCGGCGGCTGGACGAGCCGCACGGTGGCCCGCGTCAGCACGCCGAGCGTGCCCTCGCTGCCGGTGAACGCGCGGGCCCAGTCCCGGCCCTTCTCCGGCAGCAGCTCGTCCAGCGCGTACCCCGAGATGCGGCGCGGCAGGTCGGGGAAGCCGGTGCGCAGCAGCGCGAGCCGGTCCGCGACCAGCTCCTCGACGGCCGCCCGCACGGCGGCCGGGACGCCCGCGCCGCTGTCGGTGCCGCAGCCGAGGCGGGCCCGTTCGCCCCGGTAGGTGAGGACGTCGAGGGCGCGCACGTTGTCGGCGGTGGTGCCCCAGGCGACGGAGTGGGCGCCGCAGGAGTTGTTGCCGATCATCCCGCCGAGGGTGCAGCGGCCGTGCGTCGACGGGTCGGGCCCGAACGTCAGCCCGTGCGGCACGGCGGCGGCCCGCAGCGTGTCGCAGACGACGCCCGGCTGGACGACGGCGGTGCGGGCGTCGGGGTCGACGGCGAGGACCCGGTTCATGTGGCGGGTGAAGTCCAGCACGACGCCGGTGCCGGTGGCCTGCCCGGCGATGCTGGTGCCGCCGCCGCGCGGGACCACGGGCACGCCGTGGGCGCGGCAGACGGCGAGCGCCGCCGCCACGTCGTCCGTGTCGCGCGGCGCGACGACACCGAGCGGGACCCGCCGGTAGTTGGAGGCGTCCATGGTGACCAGCGCCCGGCTCCCGGCGTCGAACGCGACGTCGCCGCGCACCTCCGCGCTCAGCTCGGCGGCCAGTCCGGCGGCCAGTTCCCGCGCCTCGTCCCCGTCCACAGCCATCCTCTCAGCCTGCCACGGCGCCGATCGTGGCACCTTGGGGATCATCCGTCACAATATTCACTTGTGCACGAAGATGCACAGAAGGAACACTCATCCCTATAACAGGCTTTGCCTGCGCGTTCGGGAACTCACCTATAGTGTTTCGGGATTGACAGCACTCCCCTCCCGTCCGCGAGGTCCTCGACGATGACAGCGCACACTCCGCCGGCGCGCCGAAGGACGGAACGCCCGCCCGTGCGGCAGGCACTGCTGGCACTCCTCATCTCCCTGGCTGCCACAGGAGCGGGCTGGCTGGCCGCCGTCTACTCGGCGCCCGAATCGTACGAGGACCCCCTCGCGTGGGGCGCGGGCGCGACGGCGGTCGTCGTGTGCGCGGCCGTGACGACCGCGACCTGGGGCTTCGCCCGGTACCGGTGGCTGCGGCGGACCCTGACCGAGCGCGAGGCGGCCGTCCAGCGGTTCGCGGACGAGACCGTGCCCGACGCGGTCCGGCGGCTGCGCGGCGGGGCCTCGGCCGAGGCGGTGCTGGCGGCCGTCCCCGCGCCGGACGACGACGCCACCGCCCAGGTCCTGCACACCCTGGTCTCCGAGGTCGGGCACGGCGAGGCGAGCAAGGCCGCCGCCATGGCCGCCTGCGCCAACGCGGCCGGCCGGATGCAGGCGCTGACCACCAGCATGCTCGCGGACCTGCGCGAGATGGAGCACCGGCACAGCGACGAGAACGTGCTCGGGGACCTGCTGCACCTCGACCACCGCACCGCCCAGGCGGGCCGGCTGGCCGACAGCATCGCCGTGCTGACCGGCGCCCGCTCCGGGCGGCGCTGGGCCAAGCCGATCGTGATGGAGAGCATCCTGCGCGGCGCCATGGGCCGCATCGGCGGATACCAGCGGGTGCGCCTGCACTCCACGCTCGACGTCGCCGTCGCCGGGCACGCCGCCGAGGGCGTGATGCACGCCCTGGCCGAACTCCTCGACAACGCCGCGAACTTCTCGCCGCCCACCACCGAGATCCACGTGTACGCGGAGGAGGTGCCGGTCGGCGTCATCGTGACCGTGGAGGACAGCGGTCTGGTGATGAGCGACGTGGCCCTGCGGCGCGCCGAACGCGCCGTCTCCGCCGAGCCCCTGGACCTGACGACTCTCTCCGGCACGCGGCTCGGCCTGGCCGTCGTCGGCTGCCTCGCCCGCAAGCACGGGCTGAAGGTGTCCTTCCGGCCCTCCGCCCGGGGC
>NZ_JBPQTQ010000159.1:0-11320 GCF_051386415.1 Streptomyces sp. URMC 129 | reverse complement strand
CGGCGGTGGGCCGGGCGACGGCGGCGGCGCGGGCGTCGGGCCCGGCCGGGGACCGGGCACCGGGCCGGGCTCGGGGCCGCCGGGATCCGGCGGCGGCGTCGGGGTCGGCGGGACGGGATCGGGTCGTGGAGTGGTCATCGTGGACACGCCTCCGTAGTCGGACGGGGTTCCCGCCCCGGGTGCCCCACGGCTCCCGCCGCGAAACAGCGGCCACGGGGCGTGCCCGGCTGTGCCCGGCTGTGCCCGGTCCGTCACGGACCCCGGGATCAGGCCCCCCCGAACATCGCGCCGCACATCGACCTCAGCTCCTCGTCGTCGAGGTATCCCAGCTCGGCGCCCAGCTCGCACGCCTCCGGGGTCCCGCTGGACGGCGACGGCGACGGTGACGGCGAGGGCGAGGGCGAGGCCGGGGCAACCGGCGCGGGGGCCGCCCCGCGCGGGGCCGGGGACGACGCCCGGCCGGTGGCGGAGCCGGACGGCGACGGCTCGGTCAGGCCCTCCGTGAACGGCTCCTGCGACGGTGACGGTTCCGCCTCCGCCGTACGCGGCGCGGCGGGCGGCGGCTCGGCCCCGGTCCCCGCCGCCCCGGTCGTGACACATCCGGCCGACGTCCCGAGCACGGACAGGACAACGGCCACCAGAACAGGACGCATACGCGGCATGACGCCTTCAACGACCCCAGCCCCCACGCCGGTACGACCCCGTCCCCGATGATCACCCACCCGGACCAGCACCGTTGGCCCGGAGTCAGGAGCCGGGCGTCCGGCCGACGGAACCGGCCCCGGTCCTCGACCCCGGCGACCGGCCGGTATCGCCGCAAACGCCCTCCCGCGCACGCGCTGCCGTGGCATACTCCGTCCCCCGGTGGGGAGTTGGGGGCAAGCGGCTGCCGAGGGGGCGTTCGTTGAGCGGTGTCGGGAGTGCGGAGAGAGCCGTCGCCTGTGTCGTCGCGTGGCTGGCGGCGGGACGGGGCGGTGAGGGTGGCGGTGACGGTGGGGAGCCGGCCGTGGGGCGGGTGTACGAGCTCGTCGCGGAGCGGCTGGCGGGGGAGCCCGCGCTGCGGCGCGTGGCGAGCGGGGAGGAGGCCCGGCGGAGCCTCGTTCGCGCCGTCGGGGAAGCGCTGGCGCGCGACGCGGCGTTCGCCCGGCGGCTGGACGAACTGCTCGACGGGCCGCTCCCGTTCCCCGGCGGTGCCGTCATCAGCGCGCGGGACGGCTCCGTCGCCGCCTGGTCCATCGATTCCGTCCACACCCACACGCACACCCACGTCGCGCAGACACCCCTCGACAGACGCGCCCAGGCCCTCGCCCGGCAGGTCCTGGCCCAGGAGGAACGCGAGTGGAAACGGCTGGTCGGCGGCGACCTCAAGCCCATCGACCTCGCCTACACCTACCTGCCCGAGCCCGGCCGCAACGCGGGGAACGCCGCCGAGCGGGGCAGGCAGGTCGCCGCCCGCGAGACCGTTCCCGACATCGCCGCCTACTACCGCCGCATCACCCCTCGCCGCCTTCTCATCACCGGGGCCCCCGGCGCGGGCAAGACCGTCCTGGCGCTGGACCTGATGATCGCCCTCATCCGGCCCCCCGGCGAGGCCGCCCCCCGGCTGCCGTACGAGCCGGTCCCGGTGCGGCTGCCGCTGTCCGGGTGGGACACGGACGAGCCGCTGCGCGGCCACCTGACCGACCGCCTGATCAGGGCGTTCGGCCTGTCGCCCGCCCACGCCCGCGAACTGGTCGACGAGCGCCGGATCCTGCCGGTGCTGGACGGTCTGGACGAAATGGACCCGCCGCTCCCCGACGGCACGCCCGACCCGGCCGCACCCCGCGCCCGCGCGGTGCTGTCGGCGCTCAACGACTACCAGGACGGCCTCCAGGCCGCCCCGGTGATCCTGCTCTGCCGCACGGGCCACTACGAGGTCCTGCGCGACGGGCCGCTCCGCGACGCCACCCGCGTCGAGATCGCCCCCGTCGCGCCCGACGACGCCCGCGCCTACCTCACCGACCGGGCGAAGGACCCCGCCCGCTGGGAGCCGCTGCTGCGGGCGCTGCGCGACGAGCCGGACGGAACGCTCGCCCGTTTCCTGTCCACCCCGTGGCGGCTGTGCCTGACCGCCACCGTCTACGAGGCCGGCGGCGACCCGGCCGGACTGCTCGGGTTCGCCACCCCCGCCGCGCTCGACGCGCACCTGCTGGCCCGTTACGTCCCGGCCGCCACCCGCCTGCGCGCACGCCCCGGCTACCCGGCCGAACGCGTCCACGCCTGGCTGCACCGGCTCGCCCGCCAGATGGACGACGAGGGACACCCCGACATCCAGCTGCACCGGCTGTGGCCGCTGCCCGGCCGGAAACGGGTGTGCGTCGCGGACGGCCGGGTGGCCACCGCCCTCTGCGCGCTCGGCACTCCGTTCGCCCTGCTGGCCCCGACCCCGGACCGGACCGCAGCCGCCCTGCTCATGGTCCTCACCTCGGCGCTCTTCACCTCCTGGACGGTCGTCCACGAGAACGTGAACCCGCCGTTCGTCCTGCACCTGCGGCTGCTGCTGAGCGTGCCGCACCGGCGCGGCCGGGCGGTCGCCGGCGCCGCGGCGTCGGTCGCGCTCGGGCTGGGCTACGGGCTCTTCTACGGGTACGCGGAGGCGGACCGCTGGGCCGGGCTCGCGCTCGGGCTGGGCCTCGGGGCCGCGCTCGCGGGCGTGCTGGTGCTCGGTTCGGGCTTCCTGACCGGCCTCGTGGGCCCGCCGCCCCGGGCCGCGAGTCCCCGGGACGGCGTACTGGACGACGCCTTCCGGGGGCTGCTGGGCGGCCTGTGCTTCGGCGGCGGTGCCGGGATCCTCTTCGCCGACCGGGGCGGGTGGGCCTACGGCATGGCGGAGGGCGTGTCCTGGGGCATCGGGATGGCCCTGACGCTCGGCGCCGCCGGCCGCCGCTACGCCGTGTTCACGCTGTGCGCCCGGCGCGACGGGCTGCTGCCGCTGCGGCTGGGCGCCTTCCTGGACTGGGCGTGCGAGGCCGGGCTGATGCGGCTGTCCGGCCCGGCGTACCAGTTCCGGCACGGGGAGCTTCAGCGCTGGCTGGCCGAGCATCCGCCCGGCGCGGTGCCGTCACCGTCGTCGCCACCGCCCGCCAGTGCCCAGGAGTCCACCGTCTCGTAACGCGGGCGCTCGCCCGCCTCACCCGCCACCGGCAGATGGCTGCGGACCAGGTGGAACGCGGACGCCGTCCACGCGCCGCCCGCGAACTCCCCGAGCGCCGCCGCGAACGGCCCGAGCCCGACGCGCGTCCGGCCACCCCGCGCCAGGGTCACGTGCGGGTGGTACGGGCGGCTCTCCGGCATGGGGACGCCCGCGCGGCGGGCGGCGGCCGAGGCCGTTCCCGCCAGCCGCCGCAGCACGTCCGTCCCGCCCGTGACGCCCGCCCACAGCACCCGGTCCGCGAACCGGCCGCCGCCCGCCAGCCGCAGCTCGGGCGCCGGGTGGCGGGCGGCGCCGCGCGCCAGGCGGGCGCGCAGCGCGGGCAGCGCCGCATCCGGCACCTCGCCGTAGAACGCGAGCGCCAGGTGCCAGCCCGCCGGGTCGGTCCAGCGCAACAGGTCCGCGCCCGGCAGGCCGTGCAGCGCCCGCACGGCGGCGGCCAGCTCGGCCAGGGCCGGGGCGGGCGGGACGACGGCGGCGAAGAGTCTCATCGGGTCCAGTGTCCGTTCTCCGCCTGTTCCGTGCCGGTTCGCGCGTTCTGTCCCTCCGGCCGACCATGGAGGGGTGGAAGAGCGGCGATCAGGACACCGGGGCGTTCCCCACACCGCCGACCTGCGGGTCGAGGCGTGGGCGCCGACGCGTGAGGAGTGCCTGGCCGAGGCGGTGCGCGGCGTCGTGGAGGCGTTCGCGGACGTGTCCGGCGCGGCGCGCGGTGACGGGCGTCCGTGGGAGACGACCGTGCGCGCCGACGACGACGCGGATCTCCTCACCGGGCTGATGGACGAAGTCGTCTACCGGCTCGACGCGGCGGGGGAGGTCCCCCTCGACGTCAGGGCCGAGGCCGTGCCCGGCGGCGTGCGGGCCGTCTGGCGGACGGCGGACGTGAGCGCGCTGCCGCTGGTCGGGGCCGTGCCCAAGGCCGTGACCCTGCACGGGCTCGCCTTCGGCCCCGGGCCGGACGGCGACTGGCGGTGCTCGGTGACGCTGGACGTCTGACGCGGCGCACGGCGCACCCGGCGACGCGGAGAACCGGCGCGGAGAACAGACGCGGAGAACCGGCGCGGAGAGGAGACGGTCGTGGAGCTGGAGCTGATCGAGGAGGGCCCCTGCCGCTACGGCATCCCGCGGCGGGAGGGGATGCGCGTGCCCGGTGTCGTCTTCGCCAGCCCCGCGCTGCTGCCGTCCGTCGCCGGCGACCAGGCGCTGGACCAGGTGGTGAACGTGGCCGCGCTGCCGGGCATCGTCGGCGCCTCGTACGCCATGCCCGACGTGCACTGGGGCTACGGCTTCCCCATCGGCGGCGTCGCGGCGACCGACGTCGACGCGGGGGGAGTCGTCTCGCCGGGCGGCGTCGGCTTCGACATCTCCTGCGGCGTCCGGCTGCTGGCCGCCCGCTGCGACCGTGACGAACTGGCGCCCCGCCTGCACGAGGTGATGGACGCCCTGGGCCGGACCATCCCGCGCGGCGCGGGCCGCGGCGCGGTCTGGCACCTGGGGCGCCGGGAGCTGGCGCGGGTGCTGGCCGGGGGCGCGCGGTACGCGGTCGGCAGCGGCCACGGGGTGGAGCGCGACCTCGCGCGCTGCGAGGACGGCGGCGCGCTGCCCGGCGCCGCCGCGGCGGACGAGCTGAGCCACCGGGCGCTGGAACGCGGCCTCGGCCAGCTGGGCAGCCTCGGCTCGGGCAACCACTTCCTGGAGGTGCAGGCCGTGGACGCCGTCTACGACGAGGACGCCGCCCGCGCGATGGGGCTGCGGGAACGGCAGGTGTGCGTGATGATCCACTGCGGCTCGCGCGGGCTGGGCCACCAGATCTGCACCGACCACGTCCGGACGATGGACGCGGCCATGCCGCGCTACGGCATCCGGGTGCCGGACCGGCAGCTCGCCTGCGTGCCGGTCGGCTCCCCGGAGGGCACGGCGTATCTGGCGGCGATGGCGGCGGCGGCCAACTACGCCCGTGCGAACCGGCAGTTGCTGGCCGAGGCGACCCGGCGGGCGTTCGCGCGGCACGCCGGGGGCACGGAACTGGACCTGGTGTACGACATCTCGCACAACCTGGCCAAGATCGAGACGCACGCGGTGGACGGCGCCCGGCGCCGGCTGTGCGTCCACCGCAAGGGCGCCACGCGCGCGCTGCCGCCGGGACACGCGGACCTGCCGCCGGACCTGGCCGGCACCGGCCAGCCGGTGCTGATCCCCGGCACGATGGGCACCGCCTCGTACGTCCTCGCCGGCCGCCCGGACGGCGGCCACGCGTGGCACTCCACGTGCCACGGCGCGGGCCGGGTGCGCAGCCGCCACAGCGCGGCCCGCGAGGTCCACGGCGGACGACTGCGCGCGGAACTGGAGGCCGCGGGCGTCGCCGTCCGCGGCTCGACCGCCCGCGGTCTGGCGGAGGAGGCCCCCGGCGCGTACAAGGACATCGACGAGGTGGTGGCGGCGAGCGAGGAGGCGGGCCTGTGCCGGAAGGTGGCCCGCCTGGTCCCGATCGGCGTCGTGAAGGGCTGAGCCGGACGCCGCGCCCGGACGGGCCGGGGCGGCGCCACGTGCTCGCTGCCGTCCGGCCGGGCCGCTTCCGGGGGGCCGATGGGTGGGGACAGGGGCGGTCCCGACCCGGTCGTCCCACCGGCCGCCGAGGCCGGTCCGCCCGCCTCGGTCCGCCCGCCCCGAGCCGTCGTCGTCAGGCCGTCGTCGTCAGGGCGCGGTCGATGAAGCGGAGGGTGTCGGTGAGGACCTCGTCCTTGTTCGTCTCGTTGAAGATCTCGTGCTCGGCGCCCGGGTAGACGATCTCGGTCAGGTCCGTGCCGCGGATCGCCTCGATGCCGGGGCGGGTGCCGGTGATCGGGACGATGCGGTCGGCGTCGCCGTGCATCCACAGCACGGGGAGCCTGCCCAGGTCGCCGCCGGCGCCGATCGTCGCGAACGCCCGCCGGATCGCCTCCAGCGTGGGCCGCTTGAACCTGCCGTGCCACACCAGCGGGTCGGCGGCGTACGCCTCGCCCACCGCGGGGTCGCGGGACAGGGCGGTCGGGTCGATCGGGACGTCCGGCATCTCGGGCAGCGCGAGCAGCGCGTCCAGCGCGGCCCACGAGCCGACGAGCGGGCCGGAGAGCACCAGGGCGGCCAGCTCCCGCCCGTACCGCTGGGCGTAGCGCGTGGCGATCAGGCCGCCCATCGAGTGGCCGATCAGCACCACGGGAACGTCCGGGTGGTCCGCGCGGGCGCGCCCCGCGACGGTGTGCACGTCGGTGACCACGGCCTCGTAGTCCTCGATCAGCACCCGCTCACCCGCCGACTTCCCGTGCCCCATGTGGTCGGGCCCGTACACGGCGGCGCCGTGCGCCACCAGGAGGTCCGCCACGTGCTCGTAGCGCCCGATGTGCTCGCCGTAGCCGTGGACGAGGAGGGCGACGAAACGGGGCTGCTCCCGCGGCCACTCCCGTACGACGATCTCGCCACCGCCCGCGCCGGTGAAGGTGTGCTCGCGTGCCTCCGCCATCTTCTCCTCCAGAGTGTCCGACCCAGACCTGGTCCCGGGAAGCGAGGCGAGCGTACAGTTCGGAAACATTGTTCGGCAATGCCGAACACCTTGCTTCCGCGCCCCACCCATTTGGGGGTGTTCGCCACCGCCCGTTCATGGCCCGATAAGCGCACGGCAACAACCCCAAGAGCCACAGAAGACGGAGGCCGACATGTTCGTGCCGTTCAGTGTCCGCGATTTTCTTGATCGCGCCGTCACCGTGTACGGCGCGCGCACGGGGGTGGTGGACGAGCCCGCGCAGCCCGCCGAGTCCTGGGGCGACCTCACGTACGCCCGCCTCGGCGAGCTGGCCGCCGCACAGGCCGCCGGGCTGGACGCGCTCGGCGTCGGGCACGGCGCGCGGGTCGCGGTCGTCTCGCACAACAGCGCCCGGCTGCTGGCCTCCTTCTTCGGCGTGGCCGGGTACGGCAGGGTGCTGGTCCCGGTCAACTTCCGCCTCAGGCCGGACGAGATCGCCTACATCGTGGAGCACTCCGGCGCCGACGTGCTGCTGGTCGATCCCGAACTGGCCCGGCCGCTGGCCGGGTTGCCCGTGAAGCACCGGTTCACCCTCGGTGCCGAGGCCGACGCCGAGCTGTACCGGTTCGGCGTGGCCCCGATGCCGTGGGACGCCGACGAGAACGCGCTGGCCACCATCAACTACACGAGCGGCACCACCGCCCGCCCCAAGGGCGTGGAGATCACCCACCGCAACTCCTGGGTCAACGCCGTCACGTTCGCCCTGCACGCCGGGGTCACCGACCGCGACGTCTACCTGCACACGCTGCCGATGTTCCACGCCAACGGCTGGGGCATGCCGTTCGCCATGACCGGCCTCGGCGTCAAGCAGGTGGTGCTGCGCAGGATCGACGGCACCGAGATCCTGCGCCGGGTCGCGGACCACGGGGTGACCGTGATGTGCGCGGCCCCGGCCGTCGTCAACGCCGTGCTCGCCGCCGCCCGCGAGTGGGAGGGCGAGATCCCGGGCCGCGACCGGGTGCGCGTCATCGTCGCCGGCGCCCCGCCGCCCACCACCACCATCGCGCGCGTCGAGTACGAACTGGGCTGGGAGTTCATCCAGATCTACGGCCTCACCGAGACGTCGCCGCTGCTGACGATCAACCGCAGCCGCGCCGAGTGGGACGGCCTCGACGTCGAGGCCCGCGCCGAGAAGCTGGTCCGCGCCGGCACGCCCGCGCTGGGCGTCACCCTGACCACCTCCGACTCCGGCGAGGTCCTGGCCCGCTCCAACGTGGTGCTGCGCGGGTACTGGCAGCAGCCGGAGGCCACCGAAACGGCCCTGGCGGACGGCTGGTTCCACACCGGCGACGGCGGGACGATCGACGAGGAGGGCTATCTCACCATCAGCGACCGCAAGAAGGACGTCATCATCAGCGGCGGCGAGAACGTCTCGTCCATCGAGGTCGAGGACGTGCTGTTCGCGCACCCGGCCGTGGCCGAGGCGGCGGTGATCGGGGTGCCGGACGAGAAGTGGGGCGAGACGGTCAAGGCCCTGGTGGTCCTCAAGCCGGGCTTCGCGGTCACCGAGGACGACCTGATCGCCCACTGCAAACGGCGGCTCGCCGGGTTCAAGGCGCCCACCTCCGTGGAGTTCCGCCTCGAACTGGCCCGCACCGCGACCGGCAAGCTCCAGAAGTACAAGCTCCGCCAGCCGTACTGGGCCGGCCACGACCGCCAGGTCAACTGACCCGGCCCGCCGGGTCCTTACAGCAGCTGCTCCTGGCCGGCGCGGGCGACCGCCTCGACGCGGTTGTGGGCGCCGAGTTTCGCCATCGCGCTCTGGAGGTACGCCTTCACCGTGTTCCGCTTCAGCCCGAGTTGTTCGGCGATCTCCGGGTTGGTGCGGCCCACCGCCACCCATCGCAGCACCTCGTACTCGCGGGGCGTCAGCCCGGTGCGGGCCAGGGCCTCGGCCACCCGGCCGGCCGTGTCGTTGCCGAGCCGTGGGTCGACCACCCGCACGCCGCTCGCGATCCGGTGCAGGGCCGACGCCAGGTCGGTGATCGAGGAGTCCTTCAGCAGACAGCCGTCCGCGCCGCCCGCGAGCGCCGCCGGGAGCGCCGCGTGCTCGGCGTACGCGGTGAACAGCACGATCCGCACGCCCGGCACCCGCGCCCGCAGGGCGCCGATCGCCTCGGTGCCGAGCATGTCCGGCAGCCGCAGGTCCAGCAGCACCACGTCCGGCTCGACCTCGGTCGCCACCCGCAGCGCCTCGCGCCCGGAGCGGGCCGTGCCCGCGATCACGATCGTCGGGTCCGGGCGCAGCAGGAGCTGCACGCCGCCCGCCACCACCGGGTGGTCGTCCACGACGAGCAGCCGCAGCGGCGTCTCGCGCGTGCTCACGGCAGCCACGCCCGCACCGTGAGGCCGCCCTCCTCGTCGGAGACCACGGACAGCGAGCCGCCCAGCCGCTCCAGCCGCTCCCGGGCCGTCGGCAGGCCCCGCCCGGAGGACCAGGCCGGGTCGGGCCCGGTGTCGCTCCAGCCGACGCCGTCGTCCGCGACGGCCAGGCTGACGCCGCCGTCGACACCGGCCAGGCTCACCACCACCGACGACGCCCGCGCGTGCTTCTCCACGTTCAGCAGCGCCTCCCGCGCCACCGCCACCAGCGCGGCGCGCCGCCCGGCGTCCAGCTCCGGCGCGGGCGTCACCACCACGCAGCGGGCCAGGATCCCGGTCCGCGCCCCGAACGCCTTGCAGTCCGCGACCAGCGTGGCGTGCAGCTCCTGGCGCGGAGCGGTCTCGTCCAGCCCGGCCAGCGACTCCCGGAACAGGGAGGCCGCCTCCGCTATCCGCCGCTCCACGCTCCGCAGCCGCGCCGTCACCTCCGGGCTCAGGCCCGGATCGGTCCGCAGGTCCCGCAGTTCGGCACCGGCGGTGAACAGCATGGCGCCCACCGAGTCGTGCAGCCCCGCCGCTATGCGCCCGCGCTCGGCGGCCACCGCCGCGTCCGTGCGCTCCTCCAGCCGCTCCGAGACGTAGAGCCGCTCCGCGCCGTCGTCCGCGATCTCCTGGAGCCGGGTGATGGCGTCGTCGCCGAACCGGGCCGGCCGCCGCAGCCCCACGTAGAGCACGCCGGTGAACTGCCCGCCGAAGCGCATCGGCAGCGCCAGCAGCGCCCGCAACCCCTCGGCGGAGACCGGCGCGTCGAAGTCGTGCGTGATCGTGCCGCTGAGCACGTAGTCCTGCACCCACACCGGCCGCAGCAGGGCGGCGGCCTTGCCGCCCAGGCCCAGGCCGCGCGGCACCACCAGGTCCCGCAGGCTCTCGCCCTCCACGCCCGCCAGCCCGCGCAGCACGACCTCGTCGCCGCGGCCGGGATCCCCGACCAGGCCGACGTCCACGCCGCCGGTCCCGCGCGCCGCCTCCGCGATCCGGCGCAGCAGCGCCATCCGGTCCAGGAGCAGGGCCAGTTGGCGTCGCTCGTCGATCAACTCATCGAGCGTGCCCGACGAACGCAGCGCCGCGTCGACGTCCTCGTCCATGGCACGAGCCTCGCACACCGGGCACGGCCCGCACCACAGCGTTCACCCGCGGGGCCACCCCCGCGCCGGCTCACCGATCGCCGTTGTCCGCCGGGGACTTGGGCTCCGCCGGGGACTTCGGCTCCGCCGACTTGGCGGCGAGGCGGCGTTCGTCCGGCCACCGCACGTCCGTCACCCAGCCGAGCTTCTCGAAGAGCTGGATCAGGCGGGCGCTGGAGTCGACCTGCCCGCGCAGCACGCCGTGGCGGGCGGAGGTGGGGTCGGCATGGTGGAGGTTGTGCCAGGCCTCGCCGCCGGAGAAGGGCGCCAGCCACCACACGTTGCCGGACTTGTCGCGGGACTTGAACGGCCGCTCACCCGCCATGTGGCAGATGGAGTTGATCGACCAGGTGATGTGGTGGATCAGCCCGATGCGGACCAGTCCGGCCCAGAAGAACGCCGACCAGGCCGCGCCGCTGTCCCAGGTGCCCTCGCCCCACAGTCCGCCGATGACGGCGGGGGCGCCGAAGGAGAAGAGCACGAGGGGCAGTTGCAGGTTCCGGATGAGGATCAGGTCGCGGTCGGCGAGCAGATCGGGCGCGTAGTGCCGCTCGTTGGTCTTCTCGTTGTTGAACGTCCAGCCGATGTGCGCCCACACCATGCCCTTGATCAGCGCGGGCACGGACGTGCCGAACCGCCACGGCGAGTGCGGGTCGCCCGGCTGGTCCGCGAACTGGTGGTGGCGGCGGTGGTCCGCGACCCAGGTGATGACGTCGCCCTGGATGGCCATGGAGCCGATCACCGCCAGCGTGATCTTCAGCGGCCGGTTCGCCTTGAACGACTTGTGGGTGAACAGCCGGTGGTAGCCGACCGTGACGCCGTGCGTGATGAACACGTAGAACACGGCGCCGATGACCAGGTCGTGCCAGGTGACGCCCCAGCCCCACAGGACGATGACGGAGGCGATGACGGCCAGGAACGGGACGCCGACGAAGATGCCGACGATCACCCGGTCACGCGTCCCCATCGGATCGCCCCACAGGGCGTCGGGACCGGAGCCGGGACCGGGTGTGGTGGTGGACTGAGCCATGGAACCCCTCCAGGGGGCGAGGGTGGGGGTGAGGG
>NZ_JBPQTQ010000158.1:0-11333 GCF_051386415.1 Streptomyces sp. URMC 129 | reverse complement strand
CGGGCTGGCCGGGGGTGGGGAGAGGGGTCGGCAGGGCGCCGCCGTCCCCGTCCGGGCCCGGGAGGTCGCCGAGTCCGCCGCCGTCGGGCATGCCGGGTGCCGCCGCCGATCCGCCGCCGTCGCGGGTGTCGGCGCCGGTGGCCTTCGCGAGGCCGAAGGAGGCGCCGACCAGCACGGCTATGGCCAGGAACAGAACGCCGACACGGCGGCCGTCGCCGCCTCCGCGCGCGGGTCCGGGCGGGGGTGCCGCGCCGGGCCAGCCGTAACCACCGCTCATCGCTCCCCCGTTGTCGCTCGTTTGCGACTGTTTTCCGTGCCGGTCAGATTAGCAACGTGGCGGACCCGCCGGTTCCGGGAAGGCCGACGGGCGGTGCCGTCGCCGACGGCGCGCCGCGGCGCGCCCGAACCACTCCAAAGGGAGAAAAACCGCACTCCGTCCGCACGAACCCCGGTCGTGGCCCGTGAGCCGCGACGGCACCCGGGTGAGATGGATGACCCATGCTGCGAAGAAGTTTTCTCCGGGCCGGGACGCTGACGGGCAGTGGTCTTCTGCTCCCGGGCGCGACGGCCGTTCCCGCGGTGGCCGACCCCGCCGCGGCCCGTCCCACGGCCGCGCTGACGGGGGCGCGGGACACGACGCCCGTGCTCGACGCCGCCCTCGTTCCCCGCTTCGTCAACGCCCTGCCCCGGCCGCCGCGGATCGACGGGACGAAGGGCGGAAGGCGGAATCTGTTCATGGCCCAGACGACCCAGGACGTCATCGGCGGCGGCCTGGGACTGCGCACCCCCGTGTGGGGATTCGGGGAGCGGGCCGGTCAGGGCGCCGGCGCCGGGCTGCGCGTGTTCTCCCCCGGGCCCACCATCGTGGCCCGGGCGGGTCAGCCGCTCGGCATCGACTGGGCCAACCTCCTGCCGTTCCGGCACCTGCTCCCGGTGGACGAAACGATTCACTGGGCCCTCAGCGACCGCCCCTACAGCATCGAGGAGCGCGGGGTGCCGACCGTGGTGCACCTGCACGGCGCCCACTCCCTGCCCGGCGACGACGGCCACCCCGAGGCCTGGTACACCGCCTCCGGCGCCACGGGACCGAGGTTCGGGGGCACGGGCTTCGGCTACGGCAACGACCAGGAGGGCGCCACCCTCTGGTACCACGACCACACCATGGGCCTCACCCGGCTCAACATCTACGCCGGTCTCGCCGGCATGTACCTGCTCCGCGACGACGACGAACTCCGGATGATCGCGGAGAACATGCTGCCCCGCGCGCCGTACGAGCTGGAACTGATCATCCAGGACCGGACGTTCCACACGGACGGACGGCTGGCCTACCCCGCCCCCGGCGTCGTGGTGCCGGGCCGGACGGAGCACCACCCGGAGTTCTACGGGAACGTCGTCCTCGTCAACGGCACGGCGTGGCCGTATCTGGAGACCGAACCGCGCCAGTACCGGCTCCGGCTGCTCAACGCCTCCAACGCCCGCTTCTACCGGCTGTCCTGCGGCGGTCAGTGGCCGTTCCCCGTCAGCCTCATCGGCACGGACGGCGGCTTCGTCGAGCGACCGGTCCGGCTGGACCGGCCCCTGCTGCTCGCGCCCGGCGAACGGGTCGATCTCGTCGCCGACTTCCGCGAGGCGGCGGGCGCCACCTTCGACCTCACCAACGACGCCTCGGCCCCCTACCCGGACGGCCTCTCCCCCGTCGGCACGCCCGTCGGCGACGTCCTGCGGTTCCGGGTCGGCCGGCCGTACGACGACACGGTCCCGGAGCCGACCCTGCCGCGCGCGCTGCGCGACGGCCCGTACGTGATCAGCGCGTCGCCGGTCCGGACCCGCCGGCTGACGCTGCTGGACATGGCGGACGAACACGGCCGGCGCACGCCGATGCTCGGCACGGTCGAGCAGGGCGCCCTCGGCTGGTCCGATCCCGTGACCGAACGGCCCGTGCTGAACGAGGCCGAGATCTGGGAGTTCTACAACACGACCCCGGTCGCCCACGTGTGCCACGTGCATCTGGTGCAGTTCCAGGTGCTGGACGAGGCGCCGTTCACCGCGGAGAAGGACGCGGCGACCGGCGCGCTGTCGGCCATCCGGATCGGCGAGCCGGTGCCGCTGGCGCCGGCCGAAGCGGGCCCGAAGGACACCATCCGGGTCCCGCCCGGCCATGTCACCCGGATCAAGGCCGTGTTCGACGCTCCGGGGCACTACGTCTGGCACTGCCACGTGCTGGAGCACGAGGACCACTCGATGATGCGGAGGATCGAGGTCGTCACCTGACGCGCGCGGGCCGCGCGCCACCGCGTACCGGTACGCCCCGGTGTTCCCGGGCGTACCGGTATACGGTGGAAGGGACCGTGGGACTTCGTGAGGCGGGGGGCCTTTCATGGCGCTGTTCGGGAACGCGCACAGCATCGATCCGGCGACGGCGCAGCAGGATTACGCGCGGCTGCTGGGGCAGGGGGAGCAGGTGTACGCCGCGTATTTGCTGATACGGGACACCATCCTCTTCACCGACCGGCGGCTCGTCCTCGTCGACAAGCAGGGGATCACGGGCAAGAAGGTCGAGTACCACTCCATCCCGTACCGGAGCATCACGCACTTCGCGGTCGAGACCGCCGGGACGTTCGATCTCGAGGCGGAGCTCAAGATCTGGATCTCCGGCAGTTCGGTGCCGGTGGAGAAGACCTTCACCAAGGGTGTCGACATCTACGAAGTGCAGGCGATTCTCACCCAGTTCGTGGCGCGCTAGAGCGCCGCCCGGATGTCGCGGGCACGTCGCGGGGAACCTTGCGGGTGAGTGGGGGCGTCTCGGACCGTGTGTCGGTACTTCCTCCCGGTGGGGGCATGATCGTTTGCGGCGACGACGCGCTGGCCGCGCGGCTCGCCGCTGAGTTGCACGGTGTCTACCGGGAGCGTGTGACGCTCGTCGCGCCGTCCGCGCGGGGGCCGGAGACGGCGCCGGGGCGGGCTCGCGCGTCGGCGCTGCTCGGCCGGATCTCGGCCGCGATGGCCCGGCCCGCGCCGGTCGTCCCCGACCCCTGGTCCAGCGGTGAAGTCCTGCTGCCCATACGGGAGGTGGCGGCGGAGGAGCCCTCCGAGGAGGTGCTGCGCCAGGCCGGGGCGGAGCGGGCCACCGCGCTGGCGCTCGTCTACAACGACGACGAGACCAACGTCCGCGGCGCCCTGGCCGCGCGGCGGCTCAACCCACGGCTGCGGCTGGTGATCCGGCTCTACAACCGGAAGCTGGGCCAGCATCTCGCCGAACTCCTCGACCAGGCCGCCGCCATGGGCGGCGGGAGCGGTGGCGGCGGCGTCGTCGGCGGCGGCGCGAACGGCGCGGGCGTGTTCGACGCGTCGACCACCGTGCTCTCCGATGCCGACACGGCGGCGCCCGCACTGGCCGCGACCGCCGTGGCCGGGACCAGCAAGGTGGTGCACGCGGACGGGCTGTTGCTGCGGGCCGTGGAACGTCCGCCGTCCGGCGGCGAGGAGCAGGGCGATCCGGGGCTGTGCACGCTGGCGTTGCTCTCCTCGACCGTCAACGACCCTGCGGGAGCGGAGGGTTCGGACCGCAGCGGGCCGCAGGCGCCGGTGCTGCTGCCGGACGAGGCCGCGGTGGCCGCGGCGACCGGGCGCGGGAGGCTGGTGCTGCAGACGGTGACCCAGGCCGCGCCGGGCTCGCCGCGCCGGCTGGCGGGGCGGACGGCGCCGCTCGGGCGGTTCTTCTCGCGGCGGCTGCGGTGGGCGGTGCTCGGCGTGATCGCCACCGTGCTGGCGCTGGCGGTGGCGGCGTGGTGGACCACGGGCGACGAGCCGCTGCACGTCACGTACCTGGTGCTGCTCGACCTGTTCTCCATCGGTGACCCGGCCGTCGGTGAGCCGGTCTCCCGGCAGGTGCTGCAACTGCTGTCCGGCCTGGTCGGGTTGGCGCTGCTGCCGATCCTGGTGGCGGGTGTGCTGGAGGCGCTGGGGGCGTTCCGCGGGGCGTCGGCGCTGCGCCGGCCGCCGCGCGGGCTGTCGGGGCACGTGGTGCTGCTCGGTCTGGGCAAGATCGGCACGCGGGTGCTGGACCGGCTGCGCGAACTCGGCATCCCGGTGGTGTGCGTGGAGGGCGATCCGGAGGCCCGGGGCATCGCGCTGGCCCGGCGGCTGCGGGTGCCGGTGGTGCTGGGCGACGTGACGCAGGAGGGCGTGCTGGAGGCGGCCAAGATCGGCCGCGCGCAGGCGCTGTTGGCGGTCACCAGCTCCGACACCACCAATCTGGAGGCCGCGCTGTACGCCCGCACCCTCCATCCGGGTCTGCGGGTGTCGCTGCGGCTGTACGACGACGACTTCGCGACCGCCGTCTACCGCACGCTGCGGGCCGCGCATCCGGCGGCGCGGACGCGGAGCCGGAGCGTGTCCACCCTCGCCGCGCCGGCGTTCGCGGGGGCGATGATGGGCCGTCAGATCCTCGGCGCCATACCGGTGGAGCGCAAGGTGCTCCTCTTCGCCCGGGTCGGCGTCGCCGGGCATCCGCAGTTCGAGGGCCGGACGGTGGCCGAGGCCAACCGGCCCGGGGCGTGGCGCGTGGTCGCCCTGGACACCGCCGGGCCGGGCGAACGGCCCGCCGGGCTGGTGTGGCACCTGCATCCCGGCTATGTGCTGGGCCCCGACGACCAGGTGGTGATCGCCGCCACCCGGCGCGGACTGGCGGAACTCCGGGACGTGATTGTTGATGACCTGCGACGAAACGGTCGTTGAGCGCCTGGTGCGCGCCGCCTAGGTTCGAGTCGTACGTTTGCGCAATTCGCGGGGGTGTTCTGCGATGGTCCGGCCGTCTGACTGGTCTCCGGTGGGGATGGACTCCGACCCGACGCCCGGCAGTCCCGACGAGGTCCGCGAACTGGCGGAGGAGTTGCAGACGTTCGCGGATGACGTGGGGGAGGCGCTGGGGAAGATCCGGGGGATGGCGTCGGACCGGGCGGTGTTGGACTGGTCGGGGTTGTCGGCGGACGCGTTCCGTGCGGAGTTCGACGGGGTGCCGGAGAACCTGGCCAAGTTGCAGACGTCGTACGACATGGCGGCGGACGCGCTGGCGCGGTACTGGCCCAGGCTCCAGAACGCGCAGGGGATGGCGGACCGGGCGCTGGAGCGGGCGGTCGCGGCGCAGGCCGATCTGTCCTCGGCGCAGGCGTCGTTGTCCGATGCCGAGGACTGGGTGTCGCGGGCGGGGGACGAGGCGGAGCGGCTGGAGCGCGAGGGGGACGCGCCGGAGCCTCCCGATGAGGAGGAGGTGCGGCAGGCGGTCCGGGACCGGCAGGCGGCCGACGCGGCGGCGGGCGCGGCGCGGTCGCGGGTGGACGACGCGGAGCAGCGTCTGTCCGCCGCCCGTGAACTGGCCGAGCAGGCCCGGGAGATGCGGGAGGAGGCGGCGCGGGAGTGCGCCTCCGGGATCGACGACGCCTCGGACGCGGGGATCCAGAACCGGAAGTGGTGGGAGAAGGCGTTCAAGTGGGTCCGGGACAACTGGGACACCATCGTGGACGTCTGCAAGGTCATCGTCGCCGTCCTCGGCGTCGTCGTCATGATCATCGGCGGGCCGCTCGCGTGGGTGGTGCTGGCCGCCGCCCTGGTCGTGCTCGCGGACACCCTGGTCAAGTACGCCAGAGGGCAGGCGACACTGCTCGATGTCGCCTTCGCCGCGCTGGACTGCATCCCGGGCATGAAGGGCCTGACCACCCTCGGCGGCCTGGCCCGGGGCATGCGCTCCCTGGCCACCACCGGCATGCGCGGCATCGCCCAGGGGGCCAGGGGACTGGGGCGCCAGATCCGGCAGCGGGGCGTGCAGATGGTCCGCCGGAACGCCTGCGGTGACCCGGTGGACATGGCGACCGGCGAGCTGATCATGCCCGCCACCGATCTCCAACTCCCCGGCGTCCTGCCGCTGATCCTGGAACGCCACCACATCTCGACCTACCGGTACGGGCGTTCGTTCGGCCGCTCCTGGGCGTCCACCCTCGACCAGCGGCTGGAGCTGGACGAGGCCGGGGTGCGGTTCTTCACGGCGGACGGCATGATCCTGGAGTACCCCGTCCCCCTCCGCGACCCGGATGTGCCGGTGATGCCCGTCGAGGGCCCGCGCTGGGGCCTGACCTGGAACGGCGAGCCCGGCACGCCCCTCGCCGTCCACCAGCCGGAGGACGGCCGGACGCTGCACTTCGCCCCCGTGCCGGGGCGGCGCGGCGGCGAACTCCCCCTGATCGGCGTCTCCGACCGCAACGGCAACCGGATCGACGTCCGCCACGCGGCCGACGGCACCCTCACCGAACTCGTCCACTCCGGCGGCTACCGCGTCAGGACCACCGTCCACGACGGCCGCATCACGTCCCTGCGGCTGTCCAGCGACCCGGCCGAGCGGCTGCTCATCGCCTACCAGTACGACGAGGCCGGGAACCTCTCCGAGGTCTACAACTCCTCCGGTCTGCCCCTGCGGTTGGAGTACGACGAGGAGGCGCGGCTGGTCCGGTGGGAGGACCGCAACGGCACCTGGTACCGGTACGAGTACGACGCGGCGGGCC
This sequence comes from Streptomyces sp. URMC 129, assembly GCF_051386415.1. Classification (NCBI taxonomy): domain Bacteria; kingdom Bacillati; phylum Actinomycetota; class Actinomycetes; order Kitasatosporales; family Streptomycetaceae; genus Streptomyces; species Streptomyces sp. URMC 129. The sequence goes on along the minus strand of NZ_JBPQTQ010000158.1, from coordinate 4,779 downwards.
GCTGCGTCTTCTCGACCGGCAGCGAACGGGCCCTGGAGTACCGGTACGCCTACGACCCGGACACCAACCGTTCCACGGCGACCAATTCGCTCGGCCACACCACGGTCTACCAGTTCAACGACAGCTACCAGCTCGTCGCCGAGACCGACCCGCTGGGCCACACCACCCACCGGGCGCACGACCGTTACGACCGCGCCCTCACCGTGACGGACCCGCTGGGCCGGAGCACCCGCTACGAGCACGACGACCACGGCCACGTCACGGCCGTCGTCCGCCCGGACGGCAGCCGCGTCCACGCCGCGTACAACGAGCTGGGCCTGCTCACGGAGATCACCCAGGCCGACGGCTCGGTGTGGTCCTACGCCTACGACGCCGCGGGGAACCGCACCGTGGTCCGCGATCCGTCCGGCAGCCGCACCCGGTTCGCCTACGACGCGCGCGGCGGCCTCGCCTCCGCGACCGACGCGGCCGGGAACGTCACCCGCGTCCGCTGCGACGCGGCCGGTCTGCCCGTCGCGTTCACCAACGCCCGTGGGGAGACCACCGAATACCGCCGCGACTCCTTCGGCCGCACGGTCGAGGTCGTCGACGCCCTCGGCGGCGTCCGCGCCGCCACGTACACGCTGGAGGGCCGGACCCGGTCCCAGACGGACCCGCTGGGCGGGACCCGGACGTGGACGTACGACCCCGAGGGCAATTGCCTGACCCACACCGACGCCAACGGCGGCACCACGCGGTACGAGTACGGCCCGTTCGACCTGCCCGTCGCGCAGACCGGTCCGGACGGGGTGCGCTACGCCCTCATCCGCGACACCGAACTCCACATCACCCAGGTCATGCATCCGGACGGCCACACCTGGGACTACACCTACGACGCGGCCGGCCGCCTCATAGCCGAGACCGACTTCGACGGCCACACCGTCACCTACCGCCTGGACGCGGCGGGCCAGTTGGTCTCCCGCACCAACGCCGAGGGCCAGACGGTCCGTTACACCAGGGACGTGCTCGGCCGACCGGTCCTGAAGGACGTCGACGGCAAGCTCACCACGCTGGAGTGGGACCCGCTCGGGCGGCTGCTCACCGCGACCGGCCCGGAGGCCGAACTCGTCGTCCGGCGCGACGCGTCGGGCCGGACGACGTCCGAGACCGTCAACGGCCGCACCACCGCGTACGAGTACGACCTCCTCGGCCGTCCCGTCGGCCGCACCACGCCCTCGGGCCACACCAGCAGGTGGGCCTACGACGAGGCGGGCCGGCTCGCCTCGCTGCTGACCGGCGGCCACACCGTGGCGTTCGAGCACGACGCGGCGGGGCGCGAGACGCGGCGCGCGTTCTCCACCGGCATCGGGCTGGCCCAGGGCTGGGACGCGGCCGGGCGCCTGACGTCGAGGACCCTCACCGACGGCGCGGGGCACGCCCTCCGGCGGGACGAATTCGCCTACCGGGCCGACGACTTCCTCACCGCCGCGGGCGACACCCGCCTCGACCTCGACGCGTCCGGCCGGGTCCTCGGCCGGACCGTGGCGGGGACGGGCGGCGCGGCGGCCGGCGGGTGGCGCGAGACGTACGCCTACGACGCGCAGGGCAACCAGATCGCCGCCGACTGGCCGCGGGCCGGTCGGACGGGCGGCGCGGGCGGTGCGGGGGAGGCGGGCGACGCGATCGGCGAACGGGCCTACGCGGGCACCCTCGTCACCCGCGCGGGCCGCGTCCGCTACGCGTACGACGCCGCCGGGCGCATGGTCCTGCGCCAGAAGACGCGGCTGTCGAAGAAGCCCGAGACGTGGCGCTACGAGTGGGACGCCGAGGACCGGCTCACCGCGCTGACCACGCCCGACGGCACCCGCTGGCGCTACCTCTACGACCCGTTCGGCCGCCGCGTCGCCAAACAGCGCCTGGCGGCGGACGGTTCGGTCGCGGAGGAGACCACGTTCACCTGGTCCGGCACGACCCTGGTCGAACAGTCGGGCTCCGGCCGCACGCTCACCTGGGACTACGACGGCCACGTACCGCTGGCGCAGGCCGAACAGAGCGAGATCGACCGCCGGTTCTACGCCATCGTCACCGACGTCGTGGGCACCCCGACCCACCTGGTGGACGAACAGGGCGGCACCGCCTGGGAGTCGCGCACCACGCTCTACGGCGTCATCGGAGCACCGCCCGGCGACGGGCCGGGCACTCCGCTGCGCTTCCCCGGCCAGTACCACGACGCCGAATCCGGGCTGCACTACAACTACCAGCGCTACTACGACCCCGAGACCGCCCGCTACGTCACTCTCGACCCGCTGGGCCTGCTTCCCGGGCCCAACGCCCGCGGGTACGTCACGAACCCGCTGCACGACATCGACCCGCTCGGCCTCGCCGCGCACACGGTGGTTCTCTACCATGGCGCCCAGGACTTCCGGGGCGAGGTGTTCCAGCTCGGCGCCCCGACGGGCGTCGCGGTGCGCGGCGCCACCCCGGAGGCGGGCGTGTACCTCACCAACGACCTGACCAGGGCCATCCAGCAGTACGCCGGTCCGGGCGGCCGGGTGGTGCGCGTCGAGGTGCCCGCCGACTTCGCCGACCGCATCCGGCAGATGGGCGGCCCGCCGGGCAACAGGCAGGAAGAGTGGTTCGTGAACAACGCGGAGGACCTGGCGGTCATCAACGACGGCATCGTCGGGATCAAGGACTCGATGGACGCGTTCATGTCCTGGATGAACCGCTGACGGAAGGGATGGACGTGTCGGAGTCGTCGCTCGCCCGGGAGATCTTCGGGCCGCTGGGCGGGATCGTGGCACTGGGCGCGGCCGGGGCGGGGGCGTCGGTGGGCGCCTTCGCCGCGGCCCACCGCGCGGAACTGGACGGGCTGTTGCGGACCGTCCGGACCATCGGGGCGTTCTCGGCGGAGACGATGGCGATCGTCGAGGAACTGGGCTGGCACCGGGACCACGACGCGACGCCGTTCCTGGTGATGTGGTCGGGCTTCATCGAGCCGTTCCCGTTCGACGCGGACGACCCGGCCGTTCTCCGGCGCATGGTCGGCACGGGCGCGGACCTCCAGCTGACCCACTTCCTGCACGCGTCGGTGGCCGCCGCGCTGGTCGCGCACGAGGACCCGGCCGGACCGGCCGCGCCGCTCGCGGACGCGCTGCGCGCGGCCTGCGCGCTGCTCGGCGGCGCCGCCGACCCGGCGGTCGCGTTCCGGATCTGGCGCGTCGCCTCCCTCGCCCCGGTCCTGCGCCCGGACTCGGGCACCCCCGAGCCCGCCAGGGCGCGCTGGCGCGCCTGCGCCCACGCCCTGGAAGCGGCCCTGCTCCCGGCGGCCTGACGGCCCCGCGGTCTGACGGCCGAGCGGTCCCACGGCGCTCTGCCCTCGGCATATCTGCCACGGGCCGACAACCCGGGTGAACGGCCGTGCCCGGGCCGAGACTCGTCGGGGACGGGCGGCGAGGGTCGCCGCCTTCCGGAACGGACGAGGGAGATCCGATGGCACCGTTCAGCACCGGCCGGGGTACGGCCGCGCCACCGCGGGCCGAGGAGGGGGACACGCCCCCGACCCGGTTCGACGACCATCTCGCGACGGAGCTTCTCCGGCAGCGGATCGTGTTTCTCGGCACCCAGGTGGACGAGGTGTCCGCGAACCGGGTCTGCGCCCAACTGCTCCTGCTGTCGGCCGAGGATCCGCGCACGGACATCAGCCTGTACGTCAACAGCCCCGGCGGCTCGGTGACCGCCGGGCTCGCGATCTACGACACCATGCGGCTGATCCCGAACGACGTCTCGACGCTCGCCATGGGATTCGCCGCCAGCATGGGCCAGTTCCTGCTGACCGTCGGCACGGCGGGCAAGCGGTACGCGCTGCCCAACGCGCGGATCATGATGCACCAGCCGTCGGCAGGTATCGGGGGGACGACGGCCGACATCGCGATCCAGGCGGAGAACCTGGCGTATCTCAAGAAGTCCATCGAGCGGATCACCGCCGAGCACACCGGCCAGAGCGAGGAGACGATCTCGCGCGACGGCGACCGCGACCGGTGGTTCACGGCGGAGGAGGCGAAGGAGTACGGCATGGTCGATCACGTCGTCCAGTCGCTCGCCGACGTCCGCCCGGCCGGTTCACACCGACGGATGGGGTTCTGACATGGGCCAGTACACGATCCCGACCGTCCTGGAACGCACCCCGCAGGGCGAACGGGCCTACGACGTCTACAGCCGGCTGCTGTCCGAGCGGGTCATCTTCCTCGGCACCGAGATCGACGACGGGGTGGCGAACGTCGTGATCGCGCAGTTGCTGCACCTGGAGGCGGCCAATCCGGACCGCGAGATCGGCGTCTACATCAACTCACCGGGCGGCTCTTTCACATCGCTGATGGCGATCTACGACACCATGCACTACGTCGCCGCGCCGATCTCGACCATCTGCGTCGGGCAGGCGGCCTCGACGGCGGCGGTGCTGCTGGCCGGGGGCGACGCCGGGCGGCGGGTCGTCCTGGAGCACGCCCGGGTGCTGCTGGGCCAGCCGGCGAGCCCAGGCCACCGGGGGACCGTTTCCGATCTCGCCCTCCAGGCCAACGAGATGCTGCGGATCCGCGCCCAGGTCGAGGAGGTCCTGTCCCGGCACACGGGCCACGATGTCGCCACGCTGCGGGCGGACATGGACCGCGACAAGGTGTTCACCGCGCAGGAGGCGGTGGCGTACGGGCTCGCCGACCACGTGCTCTCCCGGCGCGCCACCGCCACCTGACGGAGAAGCGGGGGAGAACAGGGGGAAAGCGGCCCGAGGGGGAAGGGGGA
>NZ_JBPQTQ010000157.1:0-11418 GCF_051386415.1 Streptomyces sp. URMC 129 | reverse complement strand
CGCCGTCCTGGCCGCCTGGGCCGCGGTCGCGGGTGGCCAGCAGGAGGCGGATCGTGGCGATCCACACCAGGGTCGAGCCCAGGAGGTGGAGGGCGACCAGCCACTCCGGCTCGTCCAGGAAGTACTGGGTGTAGCCGATGACGCCCTGACTCATCAGCACCACGAACAGGTCCCGGGCCCTGGCCAGCGTCGCGGGCGGGGCGTCCGCCGCCTTCAGGGCCGCCCAGATCGCGGCGGTGCCGAGCACCACGGCCCAGGCGAGGAGCGAGTGGATCCGGGTGATGCCCTCCCAGTCGAACGGCATCCGCTCGATGTCGCTGCTGTCGCCCGCGTGCTCGCCGGTGCCGGTCACCGCGGTGCCGACGACGACGAGCGCGCCCGTCAGGCCGGTCAGCCCGGCGATCGCGCGGCGCAGCGGGACGCCGACCAGGGGCCGGGGCGTCTCGTCGCCCTCGCGGGCGCGCTGCCAGGTCAGGGTCGCCACGGTGATGAGCGCGGTGGCGGCGAGGAAGTGGGCCGCGACGAGGAACGGGTTCAGCTCGGCGAGCACCGTCAGGCCGCCGAGCACGCCGTTGAACATGATCACCCAGAACTGGGCCCAGCCCAGGCGGGTCAGTCCGCGCCGCTCGGGCTCGGCGGCCCGCGAGGCGACGATCACCCAGCCGACGGCCGCGCAGACCACGTAGGTCAGCAGGCGGTTGCCGAACTCGATCAGCCCGTGCAGGCCCATCTCCGGCGTCGCGACGAGGCTGTCGTCGCTGCACTTGGGCCAGGTCTCGCAGCCGAGCCCCGAACCGGTGAGCCGCACCGCGCCGCCGGTGACGACGATGGCCACGCTCATGAGAAGCGCGGCGGCCACGGCCCGCCGCACGGTCCGCGGCTCCGGGGTCCAGCGGGCGGCGATGAAGGCGAGGGGGTTGCGCACTGCTTTCAGCACCCGGCCATGGTATGCCCGCGCTTGTGCGCGCGTTCACGAGGGGCCGGGCCGGGTGGGGTGAGAAGCGCCACGGGCCCCGGGCTCACTCCCAGCGGAAGAAGCGGGCCGCCGCCGTGAGGCCCGCCGCGGCCCAGGCGGCCAGGACGGCGGCGTCGGACCAGGGGAGGGGCGCGCCGTCGCGGAGGACCTCGCGGAGGCCGTGGGACAGCGCGGTCACCGGGAGGAATTCCAGGACGTCGCGCACGGCGTCGGGGAAGTCGTCCACCGGGACGACCACGCCGCCGAAGAAGACCAGCAGGACGAAGACCAGGTTCGCCGCGGCCAGGGTGGCCTCGGCGCGGAGGGTCCCGGCCATCAGCAGGCCCAGGCCCGACAGGGCGGCGGTGCCCAGCAGCATCAGGGCGGCCACGGCCAGCGGGTTGCCGCGCGGGGACCAGCCCAGCGCGAACGCCACCGCCGTCAGCAGCACCGTCTGGAGCGCCAGCGTCACCAGCACCGCGCACGTCTTGCCGCACATCAGCCCCCAGCGCGGCAGCGGCGAGGCGGCCAGCCGCTTCAGCACGCCGTAGCGGCGCTCGAAGCCGGTCGCGATGGCCTGCCCGGTGAACGCCGTGGACACCACGGCCAGCGCGAGGATCCCGGGCGCCAGGAAGTCGACGCGTTCCCCCTCGCCGGTGTCCACGATGTCGACCACGCTGAACAGCGCCAGCAGCAGCGTCGGGATCACCGCCGTCAGCAGGAGCTGCTCGCCGTGCCGCAGCGTCATCCGCGTCTCCAGCGCGGCCTGGGCGGCGATCATCCGGCCCAGCGGCGCCCCGCCCGGACGGGGCGTGTGACGGCCGGTGGTGAGGGTCATGAACGCAGCTCCTTGCCGGTCAGCTCCAGGAAGACGTCCTCCAGGGTGTGCCGCTGGGTGGTGATCCGGTCGGCGAGGACCCCGTGCTGCGCGCACCAGGCGGTGACCGTCGCCAGCAGCCGGGGCCCGACGTCGCCGGTGATCCGGTAGCTGCCGGGGCTCGGCTCGGACGCCTCGCTGCCCAGCGGCAGCGCCGCGCGCAGCGAGATCAGGTCGAGGCCGGGGCGGCCGGAGAACCGCAGCACGTCGGAGCCGCCGCCCCGGCACAGCTCGGCCGGGGTGCCGCGGGCGATGACGCGGCCGGCGTCCACGATGGCGACGTCGTCGGCCAGTTCCTCGGCCTCGTCCATGAAGTGCGTGGTCAGCACGGTGGTGACGCCGTCGGCGCGCAGCTCGCGCACCAGCCGCCAGGTGGCGTGCCGGGCCTGCGGGTCCAGTCCGGCCGTCGGCTCGTCGAGGAACACCAGCTCGGGCCGCCCGACCACGGCCAGTGCCAGGGCCAGCCGCTGCCGCTGGCCGCCGGAGAGTCTGCGGTAGGGGGTCCGCCCGCAGGAGCCGAGGCCGAGCCGTTCGATCAGGTCGTCCACGTCGAGCGGGTGGGCGTGCAGGCGGGCGACGTGGCGCAGCATCTCCTCGGCGCGGACGCCGGGGTAGACGCCGCCGTCCTGGAGCATCACGCCGATGCGCGGTCGCAGGACCCGGCCCTCGGTGGCCGGGTCGAGGCCGAGGACCCGCAGCCGCCCGGCGTCGGGGGCGCGGTAGCCCTCGCACAGCTCGATGGTGGTGGTCTTCCCGGCGCCGTTCGGCCCGAGGACGGCGGCCACGGTGCCGCGGGCCACGGTCAGGTCCAGCCCGTCGACCGCGGCCGTGCGGCCGTACCGCTTGACCAGGCCGACTGCCTCGACCGCCGGTTCCGCCCCTGCGTTGCGCATGGAGGCGAGTCTAGAAACCCTCGGCGGCGACCCGCGCGCCGGTCCGGCAGGTTAGGTTCGCCTTACGTGACACACTGCATTCCGGCTGGTCAGAACGCGGCTTGCCCGCGTCGCGAGAATTACGCAACAATGGCGTTGTGAAAAACGGGAACGGACGGCAGGAGACGCCGGGGGCCGAGGACGCCGCCGGCGGTTTCGCGTTGTCCGCGCCCGTGGCGCCCGAGGAGCAGTCCGGCACGCGGCAGCGCGTCGCCCGCTCCATTCTCGGTCACGGCCCGTCCACCGCGGCCGAGCTCGCCGACCGGCTGGGGCTGACCCAGGCGGCGGTGCGGCGCCATCTGGACGCCCTGGTCGCCGACGGTCTGGTCGAGCCCCGCGAGAAGCGGGTCTACGGCTCCCGGGGCCGCGGGCGTCCCGCCAAGGTCTTCGCGATCACCGACTCCGGCCGGGGCGCGTTCGACCAGGCCTACGACGAGCTGGCCGTCGAGGCGCTGCGCTGGATCGAGCGCGCGGCCGGCGGCGGCGAGCGGGGCGCGGCGGCCGTGATGGCCTTCGCGCGGGCCAGGGCCGAGGAGCAGGCCGAGCTGTACCGGCCGTTCCTGGAGCGGGCCGCTCCGCAGGAGCGGGCGCGGGCGCTGGCCCAGGCGCTGTCGCATCACGGTTATGCTGCGGCGACCCGGGGCGTCGCGACGCCCGCCGGGGAGCAGCTCTGCCAGCACCACTGCCCGGTGGCGCACGCCGCCGCGCGGTTCCCGCAGCTCTGCGAGGCGGAGACCGAGGTCTTCTCCCGCCTGCTCGGCAGCCACGTGCAGCGCCTGGCGACCATCGCCCACGGCGACGGCGTGTGCACGACGTTCGTGCCCGGGCCGGAGCACCAGCACCACCCGACCGAGACCCAGACCACCGCACCACCACGCAACGCCGGGAGGAACCCCGCATGACGCTCCCCACGGAGACGGCCCACCCCGAGCTCGAGGGGCTGGGCAAGTACGAATACGGCTGGGCCGACTCCGACGCCGCCGGTGCCGCTGCCAGGCGGGGCCTGTCCGAGGATGTCGTCCGCGACATCTCGGGCAAGAAGGCGGAGCCGGAGTGGATGCTGAAGCTGCGGCTGAAGGGGCTGAAGCTCTTCGGCAAGAAGCCCATGCCCAACTGGGGGTCCGACCTCAGCGGCATCGACTTCGACAACATCAAGTACTTCGTGCGGTCCACCGAGAAGCAGGCCCAGAGCTGGGACGACCTGCCCGAGGACATCAAGAACACGTACGACAAGCTGGGCATCCCCGAGGCCGAGAAGCAGCGTCTGGTCGCGGGCGTCGCCGCGCAGTACGAGTCGGAGGTCGTCTACCACCAGATCCGCGAGGACCTGGAGACGCAGGGCGTCATCTTCCTCGACACCGACACCGCGCTGAAGGAGCACCCGGAGCTGTTCCAGGAGCACTTCGGCACCGTGATCCCGGCCGGTGACAACAAGTTCGCCGCGCTGAACACGGCGGTGTGGTCGGGCGGCTCGTTCATCTACGTCCCGCCGGGCGTGCACGTCGACATCCCGCTCCAGGCCTACTTCCGGATCAACACGGAGAACATGGGCCAGTTCGAGCGGACCCTGATCATCGTCGACGAGAACGCGTACGTGCACTACGTCGAGGGCTGCACCGCGCCGATCTACAACTCGGACTCGCTGCACTCGGCGGTCGTGGAGATCATCGTCAAGAAGGGCGGCCGCTGCCGCTACACGACCATCCAGAACTGGTCGAACAACGTGTACAACCTGGTGACCAAGCGGGCCGTGGCCTACGAGGGCGCCACCATGGAGTGGGTCGACGGCAACATCGGCTCCAAGGTCACCATGAAGTACCCGGCGGTCTACCTGATGGGCGAGCACGCCCGGGGCGAGACCCTCTCCGTCGCCTTCGCGGGCGAGGGCCAGCACCAGGACGCCGGCGCCAAGATGGTCCACATGGCCCCGCGCACCTCGTCCAACATCGTCTCCAAGTCGGTGGCCCGGGGCGGCGGCCGGACGTCCTACCGCGGTCTGATCGAGATCGGCGAGGGCGCCGAGGGCTCGAAGTCCAACGTGCTGTGCGACGCGCTGCTCGTGGACACGATCTCCCGCTCCGACACCTACCCGTATGTCGACGTCCGCGAGGACGACGTGACGATGGGCCACGAGGCGACCGTCTCCAAGGTCAGCGACGACCAGCTCTTCTACCTCATGAGCCGCGGCCTGTCCGAGCACGAGGCGATGGCGATGATCGTGCGCGGCTTCGTCGAGCCGATCGCCAAGGAGCTGCCCATGGAGTACGCCCTGGAGCTGAACCGGCTGATCGAGCTCCAGATGGAGGGCGCGGTCGGCTGACCCGGCCGGCGTCCCCCACGGGACGAGCACGAGACATAAGCGTTCGATCAAGAGAGTGAGCACGACGACACCCATGGCTGAGGCCCAGAGCATCCCGGCCGGGGCGACCGCGGGAGGAGCGATCGCGGTGGCCGCCGACTCCACCGTGGCCACCCGCATGAGCGCCCCGCCGTCCTTCGACGTGGCGGACTTCCCCGTGCCGCACGGCCGCGAGGAGGAGTGGCGCTTCACTCCCCTGGAGCGGCTGCGGGGCCTGCACGACGGCACCGCGACCGCGGACGGCTCGGTGAAGATCGAGGTCGACGCGCCCGAGGCGGTCACCATCGAGACCGTCGGCCGCGACGACCCGCGCGTCGGCCGGGCGGGCACGCCCGTGGACCGGGTGGCCGCGCAGGCGTTCAGCGCCTTCGAGAAGGCGACCGTCGTCTCGGTGCCCGCCGAGGCGGTGCTCGCCGAGCCGGTGCGGGTGAGCCTGCACGGCGAGGGCGGCGTCACCTACGGCCACACGGTCTTCGCCATCGGGGCCTTCGCCGAGGTGGTGCTCGTCCTCGACCACACCGGCGACACCACCCGGTCCGCCAACGTGGAGTTCCAGGTCGGGGACGGCGCCAAGCTCACCGTCGTCTCCGTGCAGGACTGGGACGACACCGCCGTGCACTGCTCGCAGCACAATGTGCTGATCGGGCGCGACGCGTCGTTCAAGTCGGTCGTCGTGACCTTCGGCGGCGACGTGGTCCGCATCCACCCCCGCGTCACCTACGCGGCCCCCGGCGGCGAGGCCGAGCTGTACGGGGTGTACTTCACGGACAGCGGGCAGCACCACGAGCACCGGCTGTTCGTGGACCACACCGCGCCCAACTGCCGCAGCAACGTGGCCTACAAGGGCGCGCTCCAGGGCACCGACGCGCACGCGGTGTGGATCGGCGACGTGCTGATCCGCGCCGCCGCCACCGGCACCGACACCTACGAGCTGAACCGCAACCTCGTCCTCACCGACGGCGCGCGGGTCGACTCGGTGCCGAACCTGGAGATCGAGACCGGCGAGATCGTCGGCGCCGGCCACGCCTCGGCCACCGGCCGGTTCGAGGACGAGCAGTTGTTCTACCTGATGGCCCGCGGCATCCCCGCCGAGGAGGCGCGCCGCCTGGTGGTGCGCGGCTTCTTCGCGGAGCTGGTCCAGCAGATCGGCGTCCCGGACGTCGAGGAGCGGCTCATCGCCAAGCTGGAGGCCGAGCTGGAGGCGTCGATCGCATGACCGGCCCCGCCTTCGTCAAGGTCTGCACGCTGGGGGAGCTGGAGGAGGACGTCCCCCGGCGCGTGGAGGTCGGTGACGTCCCCGTCTCGGTCGTCCGCACCGAGGGCGAGGTGTTCGCGGTCAACGACATCTGCTCGCACGCGAACGTCTCCCTCTCCGAGGGCGAGGTGGAGGACTGCCAGATCGAGTGCTGGCTGCACGGCTCCAGCTTCGACCTGCGCACCGGCAAGCCGTCCGGGCTGCCGGCGACCCGCCCCATCCCCGTTTACCCCGTCAAGATCGAAGGAGACGGCCCCGACGCGGCCGTGCTCGTCTCCGTCACCCAGGAGTCCTGAGGCATCCCCATGGCAACGCTTGAGATCCACGACCTGCACGTCTCCGTCGACGGCGAAGGCGGCCCCAAAGAGATCCTGCGCGGGGTCGACCTGACCGTGAAGCAGGGCGAGACGCACGCCATCATGGGCCCCAACGGCTCCGGCAAGTCCACCCTGGCCTACTCGCTGGCCGGCCACCCCAAGTACACGGTCACCAGTGGCACGGTCACGCTGGACGGCGAGGACGTCCTGGAGATGTCCGTGGACGAGCGGGCGCGGGCAGGTGTCTTCCTCGCCATGCAGTACCCGGTCGAGATCCCCGGGGTCTCCGTCTCCAACTTCCTGCGCACCTCCGCCACCGCCGTCCGCGGCGAGGCCCCCAAGCTCCGCACCTGGGTGAAGGAGGTCAAGGAGGCCATGGCGCGCCTGGAGATGAACCCGGCCTTCGCCGAGCGGAACGTCAACGAGGGCTTCTCCGGCGGCGAGAAGAAGCGCCACGAGATCCTCCAGCTGGAGCTGCTGAAGCCGAGGATCGCGATCCTGGACGAGACCGACTCGGGCCTCGACATCGACGCGCTGCGCATCGTCTCCGAGGGGGTCAACCGCGTCCGCGAGTCGGGCGAGGTCGGCACCCTGCTGATCACGCACTACACGCGCATCCTGCGCTACATCAAGCCCGACCACGTCCACGTCTTCGCGGGCGGCCGGATCGTCGAGTCCGGTGGCCCCGAGCTGGCGGACAAGCTGGAGGCCGAGGGCTACGAGCAGTACACGAAGGGGGGCGTCTCATGAGCGACGCCCACGCGGCCACCGTGCCGCGGACCATCGAGAAAGCCGCGCTTCGCCGCGTGGGCGGAGAAGCGAACAGTGGGGTAGTGGCATGAGTGGGACGCATCCGGGGCCGGCGCTGCCGGGCCTGCTCGACACCGAGACGATCCGCAAGGACTTCCCGATCCTGGACCGCACCGTCCACGACGGGAAGCCGCTGGTCTACCTGGACAACGCGGCCAGCTCCCAGAAGCCGCGCCAGGTGCTCGACGCCATCAACGCCTACTACGAGCGGCACCACGCCAACGTGCACCGCGGCGTCCACGTGCTGGCCGAGGAGGCCACCGCGCTGTACGAGGGCGCCCGCGACAAGGTCGCCGCGTTCATCAACGCGCCCAGCCGCGACGAGGTGGTCTTCACCAAGAACGCCTCGGAGTCGCTCAACCTGGTCGCCAACATGCTCGGCTGGGCCGACGAGCCCTACCGGGTGGACGCCCGCACCGAGATCGTCATCACGGAGATGGAGCACCACTCCAACATCGTGCCGTGGCAGCTCCTCGGGCAGCGCACGGGCGCCAAGCTGAAGTGGTTCGGGCTCACCGACGACGGCCGGCTCGACCTGTCGGACATCGACCGGATCATCACCGAGCGGACCAAGGTCGTCTCGTTCATGCTGGTCTCCAACGTGCTCGGCACGTTCAACCCGGTGGACCGGATCGTCCGCCGGGCCCAGGAGGTCGGCGCCCTCGTCGTCATCGACGCCTCCCAGGCCGCGCCGCACATGCCGATGGACGTGCAGTCCCTGGGGGCCGACTTCGTCGTCTTCACCGGGCACAAGATGTGCGGGCCGACCGGCATCGGCGTGCTGTGGGGGCGGCAGGAGCTGCTGGAGGACCTGCCTCCGTTCCTCGGCGGCGGCGAGATGATCGAGACCGTCACCATGAGCTCCTCGACGTACGCGCCGGCGCCGCACAAGTTCGAGGCGGGCACCCCGCCGATCGCCCAGGCGGTCGGCCTCGGCGCGGCCGTGGACTACCTGAGCGCCATCGGCATGGACAAGATCGCCGCGCACGAGCACGCCATAACCCGGTACGCGCTCGACCGGCTCGCCGAGGTGCCGGGCCTGCGGATCATCGGCCCGGTGACGGGCGAGGACCGCGGCGCGACCATCTCGTTCACCCTCGGGGACATCCACCCCCACGACGTGGGCCAGGTGCTCGACGAGCAGGGCATCGCCGTCCGGGTGGGCCACCACTGCGCCCGGCCGCTCTGCCTGCGCTACGGAATTCCGGCGACGACGCGGGCGTCTTTCTATCTGTACTCGACGCCCGCCGAGGTGGACGCGCTCGTCACGGGCCTCGAGTACGTGCGTCGCTTCTTCGGATGAGGGTGGTTGTCGGACGTGCAGCTTGAATCCATGTACCAGGACGTGATCCTGGATCACTACAAGCACCCGCATGGCCGTGGCCTGCGCGACGGCGACGCCGAGGTGCACCACGTGAACCCCACCTGCGGCGACGAGATCACGCTGCGGGTGCGGTACGAGGGCGAGGTCGTCGCGGATGTCTCGTACGAGGGGCAGGGCTGCTCGATCAGCCAGGCCAGTGCCTCGGTGCTGAACGAGCTGCTCGTGGGCAAGGAGCTGGCCGAGGCGCTCGGCATCCAGGAGACCTTCCTGGAGCTGATGCAGTCGCGCGGGCAGATCGTCCCGGACGACGCGATGGAGGAGGTGCTGGAGGACGCGGTCGCGTTCGCCGGTGTCTCGAAGTACCCGGCGCGCGTGAAGTGCGCGCTGCTGAGCTGGATGGCGTGGAAGGACGCGACGGCCCAGGCGCTGGGCGACGCGGGGCTGAGGGACAGCGTGCTGAAGGGAAGGACCGCATGAGCGAGACCGCGACCACCGCGCCGGCGAGCGAGGAGGAGGTCCGGGAGGCGATGATGGACGTCGTCGACCCGGAGCTGGGGATCGACGTGGTCAATCTCGGCCTGATCTACGGCATCCACGTGGACGACGACAATGTCGCCACCGTGGACATGACGCTCACCTCGGCCGCCTGCCCGCTGACCGACGTCATCGAGGACCAGGCGAAGTCGGCCACTGAGGGCCTGGTCAGCGAGCTGAAGATCAACTGGGTCTGGATGCCGCCGTGGGGCCCGGACAAGATCACCGACGACGGGCGCGAGCAGCTCAGGGCGCTGGGCTTCAACGTCTGAGCCGCGCGGGGCGCGCGCGGTGAGCCTCGTGGTGGAGCAGTACACGCTCGACGCCCTCGACCCGGCGCGGCTGGCCGCCTTCTGGTGTGCCGCGCTGGGCTGGCGGGTGGTGGAGGACGACGGGGAGGAAATCTTCATCGCCGGGGAGGATCCCCGGGTGCCGGGCATCCTGCTGATCCGGGTGCCGGAGGCGAAGGCCGGGAAGAACCGGGCGCACCTGGACCTCCGGCCGGGCCCCGGGCAGCAGGACGCGGAGGTCGGGCGGCTCGTCGCCCTCGGCGCCCGCGTCGTGGACGTCGGGCAGCCCGCCGAGGCGCCGTGGCGGGTGCTGGCCGATCCGGAGGGCAACGAGTTCTGCGTGACCCGGCCCTGACCGCGCGGCGCGGGGGCCGGCGGGGTCAGCAGTCGTAGACGATCTCGGCCGTCGCGGTGTGCCGGGTGGGCGCGGTGACGCGCAGCTCGGCCGTGGCGGTCATGGTGCCCTCGCCCTGGAAGCTCCAGCGGAGCCGGAGCCGGGCCTCGTCGTCGTCGCGGGCGACGCGCTCCGTCAGGACGCCGGAGGTGCCGCCGTCGCTGCGGACCCACGTGTAGGTGATGACGCCGGGGCCGCCGTTCGTCCGCACCAGCGCCGTCACCTCCACGACGCTGTCGCAGCCCGCGGCGGCCGGTTCGGCGGCGACGGACACGTCCTCGACGGCCAGGCGGGGACCGCTGCGCTGCCACACCAGGTAGGCGATGACCGCGACCAGGATGAGGGCGGCGGGGCCGTACCGGCGCGACGCGCCGCGGCGGCGCCGGTCGGGAACGGGCGGCGCGGACGGCGGCGGATACGGCGCGTAGGAGGCGTACGGAGCGTACGGGGCGTAGGGCGCGTACGGGGCGTACGGCGTGTGCGCGGCCCGGTGAGCCGGGCCCGGGGCGGGGCCGGGGACGCCGGGGCCGAAGCGGCGCACGGCGGGGCCGCCCGTCCAGGCCGGGTCGAGCACGGTCGCCCGGTACGGGTCCTCCGCGGGACCGGCGGGGAGCGTCGGCTCGTCCGCCGGGTTCACTCCGGCCAATCGCAGTACCCCGGTTCCTCCGCCGTCGCGTACGGGTCGCCGTCCGCGTCGTCCTCGACCTGGAGCACGGTCGTGTAGCAGCCGTCCAGGTCGTTGATCGTCTCGCGCGAGAACGCGTACTCCAGGGCGCCGCTCAGCCGGACCACCTCGCCCTCCTCCAGCACGACCGTCTCGCCGGTGTCCTGGTTCACCGCGTACCACTCGACCCACACCGCGACCTCGTCGGTGGTGCACGTGGTGACCGTCACGTCGCCGGTGTAGACGCTCTCCCCCGAGTACAGCAGGCTCGGGATGGCGAGGGTGCGGATTCCGGTGATTCCCTCGCAGGGATCCTCGGTCGGGGGGTCCGTGGGCGGGTCGGTGGTGGCGGGATCGGTCGGTCCCCAGGTCTCCGGATCGGCGGTCGCGGTCGGTTCCGGGGTGGGGGCCTCCGTCTCCTCGGGCGAGGGGGCGGTGGCGGACGGCTCCGGGGTGGGCGCCGGGGACTCCCCGCCGCCGGTGTCCTCGGTGGGGCCGGGGCTGCTGGTGGCGGCCGACTCGGCCACCGAGCCCTTCTCGCCCTGGGCCGGGAGCACCGTGGCCAGCACGACCACCAGCGCGATCAGCAGGGCGCTGCCGATGGGTATCAGGCCGCGCCAGGGCGCCGTCCCGCCCGCGGGGTTGCCGGGCGGCGGCGCGGTGAGCGGCGGGGCGGGCGCGGGCGGCGGGGTGACGCCCGGCAACCC
>NZ_JBPQTQ010000156.1:0-11652 GCF_051386415.1 Streptomyces sp. URMC 129 | reverse complement strand
GGCAGTCGCTGACGACGGCCGCCGTGGCGTGTTCCCGCAGGACGCGTACCGGGCGCGGCGGGTCGCCCACGCCGACCTCTACCGGGACCAGTTGGCGACGATCGCGGACCGCGTCGAGTACAACGTCAAGGCCCTGCACCGGGAGGACGTCCTGCTGCGGGGCATCCTGTCCGAGAACCCGGAGATCAGGAAGCTCAACGAGGCGACCAGGACCGAGGGCGGCGCCACGTACCAGGACCGGCTGCGGCTCGGGCAGCTCGTCGCGGACGCCGTGCGCAACCACCAGTTGCAGGACGCGAAGGCGGTCGAGTACGCGCTCGCCACCTACGCCGAGCACCACCGCCGTGGCCCCGAGGGCGCGGACCGGGTGGTGAACCTGTCGTTCCTGGTGGGCCGCGACGAGGCCGCGGGCTTCCTCGCCGCCCTGGAGGAGCTGCGGGCCGCGACCCCGCAGCTCGACATCCGGGTCACCGGGCCGCTGCCGCCGTACAGCTTCGTGCGGACCGAGCCGGTAGAGGCCGCGTGAGGCGGCCATGGGCCTGCTGAAGGAGCTTCTGCTGCTGCCCCTCGCCCCGGCGCGCGGCACGGGCTGGGTGCTGGAACAGGTGGTCGCGGAGGCCGAGCGCCAGTACTACGACCCGGCCGTGGTGCAGCGCGAACTCGCCGCGCTGGAGGAGGAGCTGACCAACGGCCTCATCGACGAGGACGAGTTCGACCGCCGGGAGGACGAGCTGCTGGACCGCCTGGACCCGGCACACGACTGGCTGACACGCTGACAGGAGAGAACATCGTGAAACTCGCGGAGATCACCGGCAGAACGGCCGCCGGCCTCAAGGACAGGATCACCCAGAACGGCGGCAGCACCCTCACCGTCGTGGAGGACATCGACATCGGCGTCCCGGTGCGCGTGGCGTACGACCAGTGGACGCAGTTCCAGGAGTTCGGCGCCTTCACCGGCGGCGTCGAGGACGTCGAGCAGGAGGACGACGCCACCACCACCTGGCGGGCCCGGGTCATGGGCGTCACCCGCACCTGGCAGGCCAGGATCACCGAGCAGATACCGGACGAGCGGATCGCCTGGACCACCACCGACGAGGGCCGGGGCACGCTCCGGGGCGTCGTCACCTTCCATCCGCTCACCGACACCCTCACCCGGGTCCTGCTCGTCATGGAGTACCAGCCGCAGGGCCTGCTGGAGCGGACCGGCGCACTGTGGCGGGCCCAGGGCCGGCGGGCGCGGCTGGACCTGAAGAACTTCCGCCGGTTCGTGATGCTGCGCGGCGAGGCCACCGGCGAGTGGCGCGGCGAGATCGCGGACGGCGAGGTCGTCACCGGCCACGAGGACGCGGTCGGCGGCGGCACGGGCGGCGGCGGCAACGGCGGAGGCACGACGTCATGACGGCGGCGGCCGTGTCGGGACCGTACGGCCCGCCCGGCCTGGCGGCCGGGGGCGGCGGCAGCGCCAACCTGGCGGACATCCTCGAACGGGTCCTCGACAAGGGCGTGGTGATCGCCGGGGACATCCGGATCAACCTGCTCGACATCGAGCTGCTCACCATCAAGCTCCGGCTGCTCGTCGCCTCCGTCGACAAGGCGAAGGAGATGGGCATCGACTGGTGGGAGCACGACCCGTCGCTCTCGTCCGGCGCCCGCCCGCACGGCCCGCGGGAGCTGGCCGAGGAGAACGAGCGGCTGCGCGAGCGCGTCGCCGCCCTGGAGAGGCGGGAGGAGAGCACCCCATGAGCGACGACGGACACCTGTGGTACGTCTACGCCGTCACGCGCGGCGGCGCCGGGCCGCTGCCGGAGGGACTGCGCGGCGTGCGGGACACGGAGCCCGCGACGGTGGCGGAGGCCGGGCTGGCGGCCGTCGTCAGCCGGGTCCCGGCACGGGACTTCGGCGAGGAGCCGCTGCGGGAGCACCTGGAGGACCTCGCCTGGCTGGAGCGGACGGCGCGCGCCCACCAGCGGGTGGTGGACGGCCTGGCCACGGCCGGCGGCGTGCTGCCGCTGCGGCTGGCGACCGTCTGCCGCGACGAGACCGGGGTGCGGCGGCTGCTGACGGTCCACCGCGAGCGGTTCGCCGCCGCGCTGGACCGCCTGGCCGGGCGCGTCGAGTGGGGCGTCAAGGTGTACGCCGACCCGGCCGCCGCGGCGCCGCCCGCTCCGGCGGCCCCGGCGGCCAGGCCCGCCTCCGGCCGGGACTACCTGCGGCAGCGCGGCCGTCTGCGGCTGGCCGAGGACGCCGCGCGGCGCGAGGCGGAGGAGGCCGTCCGCTCGGTGCACGACGCGCTGGCGGGGGCGGCGGAGGGAGCCCGGCTGCACCCGCCGCAGGACGCCCGCCTCTCCGGCGAGCACGGGCAGAACCTGCTCAACGGCGCCTATCTGGTGCGCCGCGAGGACGGCCGGGCGTTCTGCGCGCTGGCGGGCGAGCTGGCGGGACGGCTGTCCGGGTTCCGGCTGAGCCTGACCGGCCCGTGGGCGCCGTACTCCTTCGCGGAGGCCGCCGGCGCCGGGGCCGCCGAGAGGGCGGTGTCCCGGTGACCGGGCAGTCCGTCCCGCCCGCCGCCCGCCAGGTCGCGCTGGTCGACCTGCTGGACCGGCTGCTGGCGGGTGGCGTGGTGCTGGCAGGCCAGGTGACGCTGAGCATCGCCGACGTGGACCTGGTCCGCGTCGACCTGCGGGCGCTGATCACCTCCGTCTCCGGGGAGGCCGCCGCATGACGGGCCGCGCGGGCGGACGCGTCGAGCTGGACCGCGACACGGTGGAACGCGACCTGATGCGGCTGGTGCTGACCGTGGTGGAGCTGCTGCGGCAGCTCATGGAGCGCCAGGCGCTCCGCCGGGTCGACCACGGCGACCTGACGGAGGACCAGGAGGAACGGATCGGCCTCACCCTGATGCTGCTGGCGGAGCGCATGGACGACCTGTGCGCGCGCTACGACCTGAGCCCAGGGGACCTGAACCTGGACCTCGGCCCCCTCGGGCCCCTGCTGCCGCCGCCCGGCGCGCGGTGAGGCCCGCGGCCCCCACTCCTACGCCGCCCCCGCCCTCGGCCGCAGCGGCACGAAGCGCAGCGGCGTGCCGGGCACGGCCTGGGCGGCGGCGGCCAGGTCCGGGGCGGGCACCACGCCGACGACCGGGTAGCCGCCGGTGGTCGGGTGGTCGGCGAGGAACACCAGCGGATGGCCGTCCGGCGGCACCTGCACGGCGCCCAGCACCATGCCCTCGCTCGGCAGCTCCTCCTCCCGGGCCCGGACCAGCGGCGGGCCCTCGGTGCGCAGCCCGACGCGGTTGCTCGCGGGCGACACCCGGTACCGGCCCGTCGCCAGGGTGCGCGGGGCGTCGTCGGTGAGCCAGTCGTGGCGCGGGCCGAGCCGCAGCCGCAGGACCAGTTCGCGCGGCGGCGCGGGCTGCGGCGCCACGTCCAGCGGGGGCGGCGGCCCGGCCGGCGCGCCCAGCGGCAGGACCGCGCCGTCGGCCAGCGGTGCCGGGCCGAGCCCGGACAGCAGGTCCGTGGCGCGGCTGCCGAGCACCGGCTCGACGGCGACGCCGCCCGCCAGGGCCAGGTAGCCGCGCACACCCCGGGTGGCCGGGCCGACGTCGAGCACGGCCCCGGCCGGCACCCGCACGGCCGCGCCCCACGGCGCGGGCCGCCCGTCGACCGTGACCCGGCAGGGGGCGCCGGTGACCGCCGCCGTCACGGCGCGGTCCGGCCGCACCGCGCAGCCGGAGAGCGTGGTCTCCAGGCCGGCCGCGGTCGGCGGGTTGCCGACGAGCCGGTTGGCCAGCAGGTGGGCGGCCGGGTCGAGGGCCCCGGAGCGCGGCACCCCCAGGTGGGCGTGCCCGGCGCGGCCGAGGTCCTGAACGGTGGTCAGCGGGCCCGCGCGCACCACGGTGACCGCTCGGTCGGTCACGGCGTCCGCTCCGGCGTCTCCGCCGCGGTGAAGCGCACCCGGGTGCCCGGGGTCAGCAGCGCCGCGGGCTCGCGGGCCGGATCCCACAGCACCGCGTCGGTGGTGCCGATGAGCTGCCAGCCGCCGGGCGAGGCGCGCGGGTAGACGCCGGTGTACGGGCCGGCCAGGCCGACCGAACCGGCCGGCACCCTGGTCCGGGGGGTGGCGCGGCGCGGCACGGCGTACCGCTCGTCCAGTCCCGTCAGATAGCCGAAGCCGGGGGCGAACCCGCAGAACGCGACGCGGAACGCGGTCCCGGTGTGGATGCGCGCCACCTCCTCCGCCGCGACGCCCCACAGCGCGGCCACGTCGGCGAGGTCGGGGCCGTCGTAGCGCACCGGGATCTCCACCGCCCCGGCGTCGTCGGCGGTCAGCGGCGGAATCTCCCAGTCCGTCAGGAGCCGTGCCAGCCCGCCCGGGTCGGCCACGCCGTCGAGCAGCACGGTCCTGGCCGCGGGCACGATCTCCTCGACCGGCGGAAGGGTGCCCGCCGCCCGGCGCCGCAGCAGTTCGGCGTGGAGGGCCTGGGCGTCCTCGCCGGTGGGCAGTTCCACCAGCAGGGCGCGCTCCCCCACGGGGACCGGCCTCATGCGAACGGCTCCAGCGCGACCCCGGCCTCCTCCAGCGCCTCGCGGACCCGGCGGGCCAGGTCCTGGGCCCCGGCGGTGTCCCCGTGCAGGCACAGGGAGCGTGCCGTGACGGCGATGCGGGTGCCGTTCCGCGACGTCACCACGCCGTCCCGTGCGATGCCGACCGAGCGCGCCACGACCGCGCCGGGGTCGGTGACGACGGCGCCGTCCTCGCCGCGCGGCACCAGCGTGCCGTCGTCGGTGTAGGCCCGGTCGGCGAACGCCTCGGCCACCACCGGCAGTCCGGCCCGTGCGGCGGCCTCGTGCAGGCGGGAGCCGGGCAGGCCGAGGACGGGGAGGGCACCTCCGGCGAGGGCGACGCCCTCGGCGACGGCGGCGGCCTGGGCCTCGTCGCGCACGGTCCGGTTGTAGAGCGCGCCGTGCGGTTTGACGTAGGCCACCGGGGAGCCCGCCGCGCGGGCGAAGACCTCCAGGGCGCCGATCTGGTACGCGACCTCGGCGGCGAGTTCGTCCGGCGGGACGTCCATGGCGCGGCGGCCGAACCCGGCGAGATCGCGGTAGGAGACCTGGGCGCCGATGGCGACGCCCCGCTCGGCCGCCATCGCGCACACCCGCCGCATGGTGGGCGCGTCCCCGGCGTGGAAGCCGCAGGCCACGTTGGCGCTGGTGACGACGGACAGCAGGGCCTCGTCGTCGGTCAGCCGCCAGCGGCCGAAGCCCTCGCCGAGGTCGGCGTTGAGATCGATCGACGCTGTGTGTGTCATCGGCGTCATGCCACCCGGTATCCCTCGTCCCGTGCGTGGGTGACGACCCTACTATCCGCCTAGGCTCGTCGCATGATCAGACAGGTGCTGGCGGCGGTGCGGCTGTGGTTTTCTCCACAACGGCTGCGGGCCGAGGGCGCGACGCCGGATTACCGGTTCAGTCTTGCCAACGAGCGAACGTTCCTGGCCTGGTTGCGGACCGCGCTGGCGCTGCTGGCCGGCGGGATCGCGGTGGACCAGTTCCTGACGGAGCTGCGCTGGGCGGTGCGCACCACGGTCGCCGTGGTGCTGCTGGCGGGCGGCGCGCTGTGCGCGGTCCGGGCCGTCAACCACTGGGTGCGCTCCGAGCGCGCGATGCGGCGCGGCGAGGACCTGCCCGCCAGCCGCTTCCCGGCGCTGCTGGCGGTGGGCACGGTGCTGACCGCCCTGCTGGTGATCGGCGCGGTGCTGCTGGGCTGGGCCGGCTCGTGAGCGACGGACGCCGGGCCACCGGCCCCCGCACAACACTCGACCCGCGCCTTCGCCCGGCGGCCGGAGAAGCGAACCAGGAAACCTCGTGAGCGACGGACGCCGGGCCACCGGCCCCCGCATAACACTCGACCCGCGCCTTCGCCCGGTGGCCGGAGAAGCGAACACGGAGACCCCGTGAGCGGGGCCGGGGACGGGCGCGATCCGGGGGTGCAGCCAGAGCGCACGCGCCTGGCGTGGCGGCGCACGACGCTGTCGTTCGCGCTCGTGGTGGTGCTGGCGGCGCGCGGGCTGGTGACCGCCGACGGCGGGCGGGCGGTGGGCAGCGTCGCCGTGGCGCTGGCCGCGCTGCTGTGGGTGTTCTTCCTGGCGCTGGCGCACCGGCGTATCCAGGCGCTGGCCGCCGGCCGCCCGCCGGGGCCGCCCACGCGCGGCACGGTGCTGGGGGCGGCCGGGGTGGTGGTGGCCGCGGCGCTGGTCGGCGCCCTGGTGCTCGCCATTCCCGCCTGACGCGCCGGGGCTACCGGCGAGTATGCTGACGGCCATGGCGGAGCCGAGGATTTTCACGTCGCCGGACGAGCTGCGCGCGGCCACCGGGGAGCAGTTGGGCACCAGCGAGTGGCTGGAGATCGGTCAGAAGAAGATCGACCTCTTCGCGGAGGCGACCGGGGACCACCAGTGGATCCACGTCGATCCCGAGCGGGCGGCCACCGGTCCGTTCGGCTCGACCATCGCGCACGGCTATCTGACGCTCGCCCTGCTGCCGGTACTGGTACCGCAGGTGGTGCGCGTCGAGGGGGTGCGCATGGCCCTGAACTACGGCGTCAACAAGGTGCGTTTCCCCGCCCCCGTGCCGGTCGGCTCACGGGTGCGGGCCGGTGTCGCGGTCGCCGAGGTCACGGACGCGGGCGAGGGCGTGCAGGTCGTGCTGGCGGTGACCATGGAGCGCGAGGGCGGGTCGAAGCCCGTCTGCGTCGCGGAGAGCGTCACGCGCTACTACTTCTGAGCCGGTGCGCCGGGGCGGGTGCGCGACGAGGGCATAGATCCAGGGGTCGTTCATGTGATCAGCGTCAATCGGTCATCCTTCGCGCACCTCTTGAAGGCGACTGATCTCCGGAAATGCAACCCGATCGTGTGACTGCGGGGCATATCAGGGGCACTCTGTGCCTCCGTGCGCCCTGTCGCCCCGGCGGGGCGGCGTGAGACCACAGGACCATGACGAACCGGCGCGGCCCGAACTACCAACTGCGGGCCCTGCTCGCCGAGGCCGGCTGGACCCAGGAGGCCCTGGCCCGCGCGGTCAACGCGCTGGGCACGGAGATCGGCGCCGCCCTGCGGTACGACCGCACCGCCGTGGCCCACTGGCTGGCCGGGACCCAGCCCAGGCACCCCGTGCCGCAGCTCGCCGCCGAGGCGCTGTCCCGGCGGATCGGCAGAGCCGTCGCCCCCGAGGCGGCCGGGTTCCCCTCGCACGAGCGCGACGCGCCGCCCGTCGACCCCGTCACGGGCTTCGCCGCGCTGTGCCGGACCGACGCGGACGCCGCCCGGCGACTGCCCCTGCACCAGCGCCCGTACCGGGTGGCCGACGCCACGGTGCCGAGCCCTCCCCCGCCCGCGGCGGACGCCGCCGCGACGGCCGGGCCCGGACGGCCCCTGGGCGGGCGCACCGAGGACACCACGGCCCTGCACGACGCGGTGGCGTTCTTCGCCGCCTCCATCGACACCCACGGCGGACGGCACGCGCGCAGCGCCCTGTCCGCGTATCTCGCGGACGACGTGACCCCCCTGCTGACCGCCGCCCCGGCCGGGCGGGCGCGCGGCGAGCTGCTGATGGTGGCCTCGCGGCTGGCGTTCCTGCTGGCCCGCATGTACGAGGACGGGCTGCTGCACGGCGTCGCCCAGCGGTACTACACCTACGCGCACCGGCTGGCCGGGGAGTCGGGCGACCGGGTCTCGTGGAGCGTGGTGGTGCGGGCGATGAGCGCCCAGGCGCAGCGCCTGGGCCACCTGCCGTCCGCGCTCCAGCTCGCGGAGGCCGCCCACCACGGCGTCCGGGGCGCGCCGCCCGCGCACCAGGCGTACGTGCAGGCCCAGTTCGCGGTCGTGCTCGGGCTGAGCGGCGACCGGCGGGGCGCGCTGGCGGCCGTGGCGCGCGCCGAGCGGGCGGCGGAGCGGGCGACGAGCGCGGCGGCGCCGTTCGACAGCTATCCGCCGGCCGCGCTGCACTTCCAGACCTCGGCGGTGCTGGAGGCGCTGGGCGATCTGCCGGGGGCGCTGGCGGCGCTGCGGCGGGCGGCGGGCGAGCGGGCCGCCGCCGACGTGCGGGGCCGGGCCCTGACCCAGGCGCGGTTCGGCCAGCTCCTGCTGCGGACCGGGCATCTGGACGAGGCGTGCGCGGCGTGGGAGGGGTTTCTCGCGGCGCAGGAGCGGTTGCGCTCGGGCGACGCGGAGCGCGCGCTGCGGGACATGCGCCAGGCGCTCCAGCCCTACCGGAACCGCAAGCGGGTGGCGGAGCTGCTGACGCGCACGGTCCCCAGGACGGCGCCCGGTCGTTGACTTGCGCCCCACCGATTCCTATGGTCGAACAGATGAATGGTTCGACGGCGGGAGTGCGCGATGGCCACCAGCGGGACGGACGATGCTCCGGTCTCCTCACCGTTCTCCGCACCGGCCTACTCGGCGGGCTTCGGCAACGAGCACAGCAGCGAGGCCGTGCCGGGCGCGCTGCCCCAGGGGCGGAATTCGCCGCAGCGGGCGCCCCTGGGCCTGTACGCGGAGCAGCTCAGCGGCACCGCGTTCACCGAGCCGCGCGCCCGCAACCGCCGCTCCTGGCTGTACCGGATCCGGCCCTCGGCCGCCCACCCGCCGTTCCGCCGCGTCCCGGAGGGCACGCTGCGCTCGGCGCCGTTCGAGGAGACCGAGCCCGACCCCAACCGGATGCGCTGGGGCCCGCTGCCCGAGCCGCCGCCCGGCACCGACTTCGTGGCCGGGCTCTGGACCCTGGGCGGCAACGGGGACGCGCGCCGGCGCACCGGCATGGCCGTTCACCTGTACCGCGCCAACTCCCCCATGACGGACCGGGTGTTCGGTGACTCCGACGGCGAGCTGCTGATCGTGCCGCAGCGCGGCACGCTGCTGCTGCGCACCGAGTTCGGCCCGCTGCGCGCCGCCCCCGGCGAAATCGCGCTGATCCCGCGCGGGGTGCGGTTCCGCGCCGAGCTGCCGGACGGCGAGGCGGCCGGATATGTCTGCGAGAACTACGGGGCCCCCTTCGCGCTCCCCGAGCTGGGCCCCATCGGCGCCAACGGCCTGGCCAATCCACGGGACTTCCTCGCCCCGACCGCCGCCTACGAGGAGGACGCCGACCGCCCGGTGGAGGTCCTCAACAAGTTCTGCGGCGGCCTCTGGGCGGCGGACTACGACCACTCCCCCCTGGACGTCGTCGCCTGGCACGGCACCCACGTGCCCTACCTGTACGACCTGCGCCGGTTCAACGTGCTCGGCTCCATCAGCTACGACCATCCGGACCCGTCGATCTTCACCGTGCTGACCGCGCCCGCGGCCGACTTCGTCGTCTTCGCACCGCGCTGGCTGGTCGGCGAGGACACCTTCCGGCCGCCGTACTTCCACCGCAACGTGATGAGCGAGTACATGGGCCTGATCGAGGGCACCTACGACGCCAAGGCCGGGGGCTTCGTGCCCGGCGGCGGCTCGCTGCACAACATGATGTCCGCGCACGGACCCGACCGGGAGACGTTCGAGCGCGCGAGCGCCGCCGAGCTGCGGCCCCAACGGGTCGACGAGGGGCTGGCGTTCATGTTCGAGACGGGCTGGCCGGTGACGCTCACCGGCCAGGCGACGGCCGCCGCGCACCGGCAGCGCGGGTACGACAAGGTGTGGGAGGGTCTGAGGCGGAACTTCCCCTCATAACATCGTCGACCCGGAGCGACCGCCGTGACCGTCTTCGCCCCCGACTCGCTCGAGCTGAACCGGAAGCTGCCGCTGTGGTACCAGGTGTCGCAGTCGCTGCGCGCCTCGATCCTCGGCCGCTCCCCCGAGGCACCGCTGCGGCTGCCCACCGAGGAGCAGCTCGCCGAGCACTACGGGGTGAGCGTGCTCACCATGCGGCAGGCCCTGAAGGAGCTGGAGTCGGAGGGTCTGATCACCCGGTTCCGCCGCCGGGGCACGTTCATCGAGCCAACGGCCCGGCCGGGCGCGCCCGTCCGGCTGCTGGGCTCCGTGGACGCCATCGTGGCCCAGCAGTCGGGCGAGACGACGACCCTGCTCGACCACGGCCCGGTGGCCGTCCCGGCCGAACTGGCCGAGCACTTCCCGGGGCTGGGCGAGGTGGTCCGCTTCCGCAGACTCCGCCACGACCGCACCACCGGCGACCCCGTCAACTGGGCGGAGAACCTGCTTCACCCGGAGGTGGCCGACCGCATCGACCCGGAGGCTCTCGAACGCTGGCCCATGACCAGGGTGCTTCGGGACATAGCCGGGGTGACCGTGAGCCGGATCGCCAACACCGTGCAGGCGCGGCTGGCCGATCCACCGACCGCGCGGCTTCTCCGGGTGCCACTGCTGAGCCCGATCCTGCACATCACCGGAGTGGAGTACGACGAACAGGGGCGCGCGGTGGATGTCGCGCGCATCCACTACCGCGGCGACCGGTTCTCCTTCGCGGTCACCATGGACGCCTCCCCCGAGTGAACCCCCCGCACGGAAAGGCCGCCGGTCCCGCCCGGCGGCCCGTCTCCGTCGCCGCTAACCGCGCCCGCCGAGCAGCGTGCGCCGCAGCCGCCGCAGCGGCGTGAACAGCCGCACGCGCGCACCCCGGGCCGGACGGGCACCGGTCTTGTCGCGCTTGGTCAGCTCGCGCATCAACAGCGTGGCCTCCTCGGCCTGGCGCTGCGGCACGGCGGGGCCGGAGAGCACGCTCAGGTGGCGGTCGAGGCGCGAGCTGCTCGCGCCGGTCCCGCAGGTGATGGCAGGGACCCGTGGCGGCCTGCCCCGCACTGTTATCTGCTCCATGACTCTCCCACCCGTACAACGACACCCGGTCCGGGCAGGGTAACCCTAACTCCCCTCAAGGACGCATGGGTATCCCGGTCCCACGTTTCACCTTTCCCCGCAACGGCGTTGACGCACACCACGGGGACACCTGTTCACACCGAACCCCCGCGGACCGATGGGGGGCGGAGCGGGCCGGGGATGGTCTGTTCGGTCCAGATGCACTTGCCGGTGTCGGTGTAGCGGGTGCCCCAGCGGGTGGTCATGGCGGCGATGAGCTGGAGTCCGCGTCCGCCCTCGTCCGTGACGGACGGGTGGCGGATGTGCGGGGTCGTCAGGCTGCCGTCGGAGACCTCGCAGATGAGGGTCCGGCTGCGCAACAGGCGCAGGGCCACCGGCCCGGTGGCGTGGCGGATGACATTGCCGACCAGTTCGCTGACGATCAGTTCGGTGGTCATCTCCAGCTCCTCCAGATCCCAGGCGGCCAGTTGCTCGCGGATGTGTTTGCGGGCGTGGGAGGCGGCGACCGGGTCCTCGGACAACGGCCAGCGGGCGATGGCCTCCCGGGGCAGCGCGTGGGTGCGGACGACAAGCAGGGCGGTGTCGTCGGTGACGGGGCGGTCGGCGGGGAGCAGGGCCGCGGTGACCGTGTCGCACAGGGTCTCCGGTTCTGCGGCCTGGTGCAGGGCCGTGGTCAGGGTGTGGGTCAGGTGGTTCATGCCGTCGTCGATGTCCTGTCCGGGGACTTCGACCAGGCCGTCGGTGTAGAGGACCAGCAGGCTGCCGTCGGGCAGGTGGATGTCGTGGGTGCCGAAGGGCGGCGATGCCACGCCCAGCGGGGGGTCGGGGTCGGTCGCGGGGAAGGC
>NZ_JBPQTQ010000155.1:0-12531 GCF_051386415.1 Streptomyces sp. URMC 129 | reverse complement strand
CCCCAGAGGCCCCCGCCCGGAACGCCCGCCACCCCGGCCGAGGCGCGCAGGCTCCGACTGCGTGGTGTCACACCCGGCCACTCCGGCGAAGCCGAGGGCCGCAGCCGCAACCGTCTCGCCTCCGTGCCTGAAACGCGCGAGAGTGGACATACCGGATGCTTTCGGAGGGATGTCCCATGACTCGCCCCATCACCGTCGGAATCGACGGCTCCGCCGAGAGCGGGACCGCCGCCGAGTGGGCCGCGCGGGAGGCCGAGCGGCGGGGGGTGCCGTTGCACGTCGTGCACGCCTGGATCACCGAGCCCGTCTACGTGCCGCCGACCCCCGACGAGGGCGC
Organism: Streptomyces sp. URMC 129; assembly: GCF_051386415.1. Taxonomy (NCBI): domain Bacteria; kingdom Bacillati; phylum Actinomycetota; class Actinomycetes; order Kitasatosporales; family Streptomycetaceae; genus Streptomyces; species Streptomyces sp. URMC 129. The sequence continues at coordinate 12,194 of NZ_JBPQTQ010000155.1, read as the reverse complement.
CGCCCGCGACCTGCTGGCCCGGACCCGCGACCGGCTCGCCGCCCTGCACCCCGCCCTGGCGATCACCACCGAACTGGTCCCCGAGGTCGCCTCCACCGGTCTGATCGAGAAGGCCGCCGAGGCCGAGATGCTGGTCATCGGCTCGCGCGGGCACAGCGCCATCGTCGGTTTCCTGCTCGGCTCGGTCGGCCTGTCCGTGCTCTCCCGGGTCAAGAGCCCCATGGTCTTCGTCCGCTCCGGCACCCAGGAGCGGGCCGAGGAGGGCGATGAGGTCGTCGTCGCGCTGAAGGACATGGGCCCGCCCGCCGACGTGCTGCTCGGCTTCGCCTTCGCCACGGCGGCGGCGCGCGGCGCGGCGGTGCGGGCCGTACGGGCCTGGGGAACGCCGTCGCTGTTCGGCCCCGACGTGCCGGACGGTCTGGAGGAGGCGGGCAGCAGGGACCTGGAGGAGCTGGAGGGCCGCGAGCTGGCCCAGACGCTGGATCCGTGGCGGCAGCGCCACCCCGGCGTGCCCGTGGTGGAACACCTGCGGATCGGCAACGCCTCGGAGGTCCTGCTGACGGCCGCCGCGTTCCGGGCCGGACTGCTCGTCGTCGGCCGCCGAGTGCACCGGCCGGTGCTCGGCATGCGCGTCGGCCCCGTCGTCCACGCGGCCCTGCACCACGCCCGCTGCCCGGTCGCGGTCGTGCCGTACGAGAACGGCTAGCGGGCGTCACCCGTGCCGCAGGGGCAGCAGCCGCTCCTCTCCCGGCGCGATGTCCACGGCCCGCCCGTCCAGCATCACCCGCACCGGCACCGGCGTCTCCTCCCACGGCGGCACGCCGATCCAGAGCTGCCCCGGCTTCATCCGCACCCGCACGCCGATCCCCCGGTGCCGCACCGAGAACCCGAACTCCGCCAGCTCCGGCACCGGCGCCGGGTCCAGCCACAGCGCGCCCTCGCGGGTCTCCAGCCCGGCCAGTCCGCGCTGCACCAGGTCGAGCGTGCCCGCCACGGCGCCCAGGTGGATGCCCTCGGCCGTCGTCCCGCCCTGCAGATCCGCGACGTCGCTGGCCAGCGCCTCCTTCAGGTGCGTCCACGCCTCGCCGCGCCGCGCCCTGGCCAGCACCCAGGCGTGCACGACGCCGCTGAGCGTCGACCCGTGGCTGGTCCTGGCCAGGTAGTAGTCGACCGTCCGGCGCCACACCTCGTCGTCCAGGCCGTAGCCGAGCCGCGCGAAGAGGTCCCGCAGCTCGCCGGGCGCGAACAGGTAGCCCAGCATCAGCACATCGGCCTGCTTCGACGCCTGGTAGCGGTTGGCGGTGTCGCCCTCCGACTCCAGGATCCGGTCCAGCCGCCTGATGTCCCCGTACCGCTCCCGGTAGTGGTCCCAGTCCAGCTCCTCCAGCTCCCCGTAACCGTCGAACTGGCTGATCACGCCCCGGTGGAACGGCACCCGCAGCCGCCGGGAGACCTCGTCCCACCGGTCCAGCTCCTCCGGCCGCAGCCGGATGCGCTCGAACAGCTCCTGGCGGCGGGAGGCGGGCAGCGTGCGCACCAGCTCCAGCGCGCGGGCGAGGACCCAGGCGGCGGTGACGTTGGTGTACGCGTTGTCGTCCAGGCCCGGCTTCGCCGCCTGCGGGTAGCCCTCGTGGTACTCGTCCGGGCCGACCACGCCGAGGATGCGGTACCGCTCGTGGTGGTCGTCCCAGCGCGCGATGTCCGCCCAGAAGCGGGCGATCTCCAGCAGCATCTCCGCGCCCTTGGTATGGGTGAACTCCGTGTCGCCGGTGGCCTGTCCGTACCGCCACACGTTGTACGCGACCGCCGAGCCGACGTGGTGCTGGAGCCGCGAGTTGTCCGGCACCCAGCGGCCCGAGCGCGGGTTGAGGTGCGTCGCCGGGGTCTCCTCGCGGCCGTCGCTGCCGCTCTGCCACGGGTACATCGCGCCGTCGAACCCGGCCGCGCGGGCGGCGCGGCGGGCGGCGGGCAGCCGCCGGTAGCGGTAGGTCAGCAGCGACTTGGACAACTCCGGGAAGTGCAGGTTGAGATACGGCAGCACGAACTGCTCGTCCCAGAACACGTGTCCCCGGTACGCCTCCCCGTGCAGCCCGCGCGCCGGCACGCCGACGTCGAGTTCGGTCGTGTGGTGGGGCGAGAGCGTCTGCAACAGGTGGAACAGGTGCAGCCGCAGGATGTGCCCCGCCTCCCCCGGCACCTCCAACTCGGCCTGCCGCCACAGCCGTTCCCACGCGGCGGCGTGCGACGCCAGCAGCTCGTCGTAGCCCGGCGCCCGGCGGACCCGGTCCAGGGCGGCGGAGAACGGGCTGCTGATCGCGGCGTCGCGCGAGGTGTGCAGCGCGACGGTCTTCTCCACGGTCACCGGCCGCTCGGGGGCGATCGGCAGCGTCAGCCCGTGCCCGGCCGTGAAGTCCGCGAGCCACACCCGCCGTTCGGCCGCGCCCTCCCACTCCCCGCACGTGGTCCTGGCCGCCAGGACGACCCGCACGTCCGAGTCGCTGGTCCGGCAGCGCAGCCACACCACGTCGGGCTCCTCGGCGCCGGTGGTCATGCGGGTGAGGTGGTTGCTCGCGAGGTCGCGGTAGCGCGCCACGCCCGTGTTGCCCACCATGCCGTCGAGCGCGGACTCCACCTCGATCGTGCCGGACCAGTCCTCGGCGGTGAACGTGGTCCGCAGCGCGGCCAGATGCGGGTCCGCCATGTGCACCAGGCGGGACTGCTCGACGCCGAGGTGGCGGCCGTGCGGGTCGCGGTAGCGCAGCAGTCGGGTCAGCGTGCCGTGCCGCAGGTCGAGGACCTGCCGGTACCGCAGCAGCCCCTCCGGGTCCTGGTCCGGCGTGAACCACTGGCCGTCCGGGCCCTCGTCGGGGTGCGGGCGGAACCGGAGGGGAAGCCAGTTGGGCAGGTTGACGATGTCCTCGTGTTCCAGCCGCCGCCCGGCCAGCGGGGTGGTCAGCCGGTTGTAGAGGCCGGCCGCGTAGGTGCCCGGGTAGTGCGCCGGGCCCGCCACGGCCTCGGGCGCGGCACCGCGCGTCGCGAAGCAGCCGTTGCCCAGCGTGCACAGGGCCTCGCGCAGGCGCTCGGCGCGCGGGTCGTACCCCTCGTACTCCCAGGTCCAGCCGGAATCGGCCACCGGTCCGGTCACCTCCCCAGCAGTTCGGCGAGGTCGTTGACCACCAGGTCCGCGCCGTGCCCGAGCAGGTCGCCCGCGCTGGTCGGCCGCGCCGCCCGGTCCACGCCCACGACCAGCCCGAATCCACCGCGCCTGCCCGCCTCCACCCCGGCCAGCGCGTCCTCCACCACGGCCGCCGACCGGGCCGGGACGCACAGCCGCCGCGCCGCCTCCAGGAACAGCGCCGGGTCGGGCTTGCCGGGCAGCCCGAGCCGGGCCGCGTCGTTGCCGTCCACCACGGTCTGGAGCAGGGACCGGACCCCGGCGTGGGCGAGCAGGTCGCGGGCGTGGCGGGAGGCGGAGACGGCGGCGCAGCGGACGCGGGCGGCGTGCAGGGCGATGAGCATCCGGACGGTGCCGGGGTAGACGTCGACGCCGCGTTCGTCGAGCATCCGCGTGAACGCGGCCTCCTTCCGTTCCGCCGCGGCGGCCACCGTGCCGGGGTCCGTGGGCAGCCCGCGGGCGGCGAGGAACGCGGCGGCGCCGTCGAGGCGTGCCCTGCCGTCCACGTGGCGGCGGTAGTCCTCGTGCTCGTCGAACGGCGGGTCCACGCCGGGCATCGCGTCGAAGGCTTCCTTCCAGGCGGCGGCGTGCACCCGGGCCGAGTCGGTGATCACGCCGTCGGTGTCGAACACGACCGCGCGGCACGTCCACAGCTCAGGCAGGTCGACCATGGCACTCCCTCCGGTTCCATGGGACCCCGGCCGGGCCGCGCCCGCAAACGGCGAGGCGCTACCGCAGGCGGACGCGCCGCCCGGTCGCCCGCACCGGGCGCAGCCGCACCCACAGGTCCCGGTCCCCGGAGGCCCACGGCCCGGCGGGGACCTCCTGGGCCAGCCGGGCCACCTCCGCCGGATCGGTCACCCGCCGGGCCGGGCCGACGAGCAGCACGCTCCAGCCGGCGCCCTGCGCCTCGTCGAGGGCGTCGACCTCGAAGGCGGTCTCCTCGGCGTCGGCCGCGTGCGACGGTCCGGCCCCCGGCATGGTGCGGAACACGACGGCGCCCTCGACCAGCCCGTAGGAGACCGGGACGATGGCCGGTCCGCCGGGGCCGGTGACGGCGACCCGGCCCACGGAGTGGGCGGCGACCAGCTCGTAGCACTCGTCGGGGTCCAGCTCCACCATCTCGCCGTGCGGCGGCGGACACGTGGACCCGACCGGCCGCTCGGCCCCGGTCAGCTCCGCGACGGAGATCTCCAGCGCCCTGGCCACACGGGCCAGCGACGCGACGCTGGGCGAGGCGGGCCGCTCCTCCAGATACCGCAGGTACTGCGGCGCCACCCCGGCCCGGGCGGCCACCTCGTCCCGGCTCAGGCCGAGCTGCTCACGCCGCAGCGCGACGCGCCGCCCCACGTCGCTGCGGTGGTTGTGCCCGTGCTCGTCCACCCGTCCAGCATCACGCGCGTCCCCCGAAGAAGCCACCCGGCGAGGACGGCGCCGACGGCCCGGCCGGACGCGGAGCGTGATGCCCCGCGGGGGCGGGCAGCGGGGCGGGGCCGCCGGCGCACTCGGGCAGACAGCCCCAGAGCCGGTACGTGTACCCGTACCTGGCATGCCGAACGGTCCCCAAGTCCCGTGCTCTGAAGCCGAGATACCGTCCGCACAGCGCGCAGTCGACTCCGATGAGCTGCCGCTGACCCAATCGCGCGGGATCCGGCAGCCTTCCGGTCACCGCGGACCTCGCCGGGGCGACATGGTGATCGTGCTCATGACCGGACTCCTGTCTTCGCGCCATGACCCGACACTCCATTGATCCCCGGGCCATGCCGCGCTAAAGGTGTCCGGCCCGCATTCCGGGGTGTCATATGTCTCCAGCGCTCTCCGGCCGGAACGCGGGAACCGTGCGCCACAGACGTCTTACACGGCGTGACGGGTGGGGCTCAGTTTTCGGGTCCGTAGGCACCGAGGCCGCGACAGACCCGCCCGTCGCGGAAGGTCAGCACCTCCGAGACGGACTGGCCGTTTTCATTGCGGTAGTTGATCACCACGGTGTCGACGGAGGCCCGCACGTCCTCGACGGTGAAGTGCAGACCGGGCAACAGCCGCAGGCCCGCCGCCCAGTACGCGCGCAGCGCCTCCTTGCCGCGCACCTCGCCGGAGGGATCGCCCAGGATCTGGACGATCTTGGGCGAGGTGAAGACGACGTCGTCCGTGTAATGGGCGAGAATCCGGTCCAGATCACGGGAGTTCCAGCCGGCGACCCACTCGTCGGCGAACTTCTGCGCAGCTGCCAGGTCCATGAGCGGAACCGTATCGACGCCTCCGCCGGCCGCGCACCGGACTTTTTCCCGCCTCACCCCCGTTCGACGCGGTACTGCTCGACCACCGCCGCGAACCGCTCGGAGTCCCCCTCGCCCACCAGGACGCCCCCTACCCGCCCGGCCACCTCCGCGGCCCTGGTCGCGGTGGCGTAGACCCCCAGCACCAGCGCGTCGTCGTCGCCGAGCGTGAACCCCCACGGCACCTCGCACGGCCCCGGGTGCTCCGCGTCCGGGCACAGCGCCCGCGCCACGGACTCCTGCCGCGCGAGCGCCTCCTCGGCACTCGCGCACCCGCCTATCCGGATCTCGTACAGACCCGGCTCCTCCTCGACCGTCATGCCCGCGACGCTAACGCCCCGCACCCGGCACCGCACGGGGTTTCGCGTCCGCGACCGCCGTCACCGGAGCCGCAGCACGCCGGGCGCGCGCTCCTCGAAGATCCCGGTCAGCCAGTCGAAGACGGTCGCCCCCCGCCGTTCACGCGCCGCGGCCAGCCCGGCGGCGACGGCGGGGCGGTTCGTGGGATGGCAGCGGGTCAGCCGGATCTCCAACTGGCGCGCGGTCTCCGGGTATCCCAGGTGTTCCCGGGACACCCGGTGGTCCCGCCACTCCACCAGGAAGTCACCGTCGTCGGGCGTCCCGAAGCCACCGCCGAGGCAGTCGGCGAAGGCGTCGAGACTCCTGCCGAACGAGCCCCCGGCCCCCGGGCCGTTGACCGCCTCGCCCATGACGCGCCAGAAGTCCTCCAGCGTCCTGATCCGCGTGCCGTCCAGCACGTACACCTCGGTCACACCTCGCAGGGTACGCGCGCCCCCGCGCACGGAGCGGAGGAGGGCGGGCCGGTCGGCCGCCGTAGGGTTGCGGCGTGCGGCCGGGACCTCCGGACGCGCGCACAGGGGAAGGGGATTGCGGTGTATCTGGTGACAGGTGCGACGGGGAACGTGGGGGCCGAGGTCGTCGCGGCACTGACCGGGGCCGGGCAGCGGGTGCGGGCGCTGGTGCGGGACCCGGCGAAGGCGAGCCTGCCGGCCGGTGCCGAGGCGGTGGCCGGTGACCTGAACAAGCCGGCGAGCCTGGCCGACGCGCTGGCCGGGGTGCGGGGGCTGTTCCTGCTGCCGGGCTACGCGGACATGGCGGACACGCTCGAATTCGCCATGCGGGCGGGCGTGGACCGGGTGGTGCTGCTGTCCGGCGGCTCGGCGGAGACCGGGGACATGGACAACGCGGTGGCGCGCTACATGATCCTCTCCGAGCAGGCGGTGCGGGACTCGGGCCTGCCGTGGACGGTGCTGCGACCGCGGTCGTTCATGTCCAACGCGCTGCGCTGGCTTCCGCAGTTGGCGGCCGGCGACGTGGTGCGGGTGCCGTTCGCGGACGTCCCGACGGCGTCGATCGACCCGGCGGACATCGCGGCCGTGGCGGCGGCGGCGCTGCTGAACGACGGGCACGAGGGCCAGGTGTACGACCTGACCGGTCCGGAGCCGCTGCTGCCGGCCGACCAGGTCGCGGTGCTGGCCGGGGTGCTGGGCCGGGACCTGCGCTGCGAGGGGCTGAGCACCGAGGAGGCCCGCGCGGAGATGAGCGCGAGCATGCCCACCCCGTACGTGGACGCGTTCTTCAGCTTCTTCGCGGACGGGACGCTGGACGAGAAGACGGTGTACCCGACCGTGCGGGAGGTGACCGGCCGCGAGCCCCGGACCTTCGAGGACTGGGCAAGGGCACATGCGGACGCGTTCCGCGTTGGGGGGTAGTGACAAGGGGTGTTCGGCGGCCCCGGCGGTGGACGCCGGGGCCGCCAGCCCGCCCGCCGTCACCTTGGAAGAAAGTGACATACGTGGGCGCGTTCTGTCCGGCTAAAGTCATTTTCATGACCGCTTATGTGATTGCTGAAGCGCAATTGACGGGGGACCCTGCGGAGTTGGGCGAGTACAGCGCAAAGCTGGTCTCGACCATCGAGCCGCACGGCGGGAAATACGTGGTGCGGGGCGCGCCGGTCGAGGTGCTCGACGGCGAAAGCGCCGGCTTCATCGGCGTTCTGGAATTCCCCAGCGTCGACGCCATCCGCGCCTGGTACAAGTCCGACGCCTACCAGGAGATTCTTCCGATCCGGCTGCGGAACACCAAGGGCAAGGTGCTGATTCTCGACGGGGTCTGACGGCTCCGGCGGACCGGCGATCGGACGGTCCGGCGGTCCGTCACCCGGAACGCGTGATCCGGAAGACAGGGTGGTCGGGGGCGATGCGGCGCAGGTCCTCCTCCGGGGAATCCGGGCCCACGCCGCGGAAAAAGACCCCGACCTCCGCCTTCCAGCGCCGGAGATAGGCACGCAGCAATTCCGGCTTCTGGTCGTCGGGGATTTCTTCGGCGGTGAATGCCTCCACCTTCTTGCCGAGGTGGAGTTCACCGCCGCCCGCCGCCCGCATGTTGTGCGTCCACTGCACATGGCCGCGCGGTGCGACCAGATACCGGCCGCTCTCCAGCGTCAGCACATTGACCGGGGTGCGGCGCCACTCGCCGGACTTGCGTCCGCGCACCGCGAGGATCCGGGAGCCCCAGACGCTGATGCCGCGCCGGGTGATCCAGGCGACGACGCGGTTGGCGACGTTCCTCGTGATCCAGCCGGGCTTCCTCACGTGGGGCGTCTCTCCCCGGGGCCTCCGTGCTCGTTCCCGTTCGTTCACCGCTCGCTCACTCCTCCACCGATGCACCGCTCACCTTCGTGAGCGGTGCTCTCTTACATGTCCGCAAGCATGCACCCCGCGCCACCCAAAAGCAAGAGCACTGCTCTCGTCGTTGGTCGCCGATCCCCCGCGGTGGCACACTGGGCGCATGACCGTCATCCAGGGAGCCAGGGAACGGGCCCGGCGCGAGGTCACCGCGGCGATCAAGGAGGAGGCGCGGCGCCGGCTCGCCGCCGAGGGCGCCGCCAAGCTGTCGCTGCGCGCGGTCGCCCGCGAGCTGGGCATGGTGTCGTCCGCCCTCTACCGGTATTTCCCCAGCCGCGACGACCTGCTGACCGCGCTCATCGTGGACGCCTACGACGCCGTGGGCGAGGCCGCCGAGGCGGCGCTCGCGGCGACGCCGGACCTCCCGCCCGCCGACCGGTGGACCGCCGTCTGCGAGGCGGTCCGCGCCTGGTCGCTGGCGCACCCGCACGAATACGCGCTGATCCACGGCACCCCGGTGCCGGGGTACGCGGCGCCCCAGGACACGGTCGGGCCGGGCACGCGGGTGCCGCTGGCCCTGGTCGCCGTCGCCCGGCAGGCCCTGCGGGACGGGCGGTTGCGGGAGCCCGCCGGGGACCCGCCGCCCGAGCCGGTGCGCGCCGAGGCGGAGCTGCTTTCCGCCGAGCACGCGCCCGGCCTGCCCGGAGCGACCATGGCGGCGCTGGTGGCGGCGTGGGCGCAGCTCATCGGGCTGATCGGCTTCGAGGTCTTCGGCCAGTTCAACGGGGTGGTGGTGGGCGACCGCGCGGCGTTCTTCGCCCACGCGGTGCGGCGACTGGCCCGGGATGTCGGCCTGTTCTGAGCCGGACTGGGCCTACCCTTGGGCGCATGGGCTGGACGGTACGCGACATTCCCGACCTCAAGGGCCGCACCGCGGTGGTCACCGGCGCCAACAGCGGCCTGGGCTACGTCACCGCGCTGGAGCTGTCCCGGCGCGGCGCGCGGGTGGTGCTGGCCTGCCGCGATCAGCGGCGCGGGCAGGCCGCGTTGGACCGGCTGCTGGGCGAGGTCCCCGAGGCCGAGGCCGAGGTGAGGCTGCTGGACCTCGCGGACCTGGCGTCGGTGCGGACGTTCGCCGGGGAGTGGGGCGGCCGGCGCCTGGACATCCTGGTCAACAACGCGGGCCTGATGGCGATCCCGCGCTCCCGCACGGTCGACGGCTTCGAAACGCAGTTCGGCGTCAATCACCTGGGGCACTTCGCGCTGACCGGCCTGCTGCTGGACAGCCTGCTCGCCGCCCCCGCCGCCCGTGTGGTGACGGTCTCCAGCCTCCTGCACTGGGTGGCCAACGTCGATCTCAACGACCTCAACGCCCAGCGGAAGTACCGCCGCTGGGTGGCGTACGGCCGCTCCAAGACGGCGAACCTGCTGTTCACGCACGAGCTGGCCCGGCGCCTGCGCGGCACGACGGTCGTGGCCGCGGCCGTCCACCCCGGCTACGCGGAGACGGAGCTGCAGGCCAAGGGGGCGCGCATGGCGGGCAGTTCCCTCCAGGAGCGCGGCGCGGCCCTGCTGAACCGGATGCTCGCCTCCGCCCCCGAAGTCGGCGCCGGCCCCACGCTGTTCGCGGCCACCGCCCCGGACGTCGCGCCCGACTCGTTCACCGGCCCCGGCATCCTGGGCCGCCGCACGCTGCGCGGCGGCCCCGGCGGCCCCTGGCGCGCGCCGTGGACCCGCGACGACGCGATGTCCGAACGGCTGTGGCTGGCCTCCGAGAAGCTGACCGGCGTCCGGTACGACACGCCCCGCCCCTGACGGCGGGCGCGGTGGTGCCCCGCCGAGGGCCCGCCCGCCGGGGAGAAATCACTCGCTCCGCGCCGAAGGGATTGAGCGGGGCCTGCGCGTTTTGCGGGCGCGCACGTCAGAGGTGTTGACCCCGCCCGTGACCCCCGCGACGCTGCTCTCCATCTGACCCGTCAGTAACAACTCAACGGAGAGTGCGTCCATGCTCGGTTCGATGCGGCGTGGCATCGCCGTGACGCTGGCCCCGGTGCTCGTCGCCGCCGGGGCGGTCACGGCACTGGTCGTCGGCGGCCCCTCGGCCGGCGCGTCGGAGGAGTTCTACCAGCCTCCCTCGCCCCTGCCCGCGGGCGAGGCCGGCGACGTGATCAAGTCCGAACCCTCCACCTACGACGGCGCGACGGCCACCCGCATCATGTACCTCTCGCGGGACATCCACGACGAGCCCATGGCCGTCACCGGCACCGTCCTCGTCCCGGACAAGCCCTGGCAGGGCACCGGTCCGCGGCCCATCGTCGCCTACGCGACGCCCACGGTCGGCGCGGGCGACCAGTGTGCCCCGTCCAAGACCATGGCCGGCGAGGGCGAGTCCGACCTGCTGTCGATCGCCCACAGCCTGTTCATCAACCCGCTGCTCGACAAGGGCATAGCCGTCGCGCAGACCGACTACCAGGGCCTGGGCACCCCCGGCGACCACACCTACATGATGCGCGAGCCGCAGGCCCACGCCGTGCTCGACGTCATCCGCGCCGCCCAGCGCCTGCCCGGCACCGGCCTGCCCGCCGACGGACCGGTCGGCATCACCGGCTACTCCCAGGGCGGCGGCGCCTCCGCCGCCGCGGCCGAACTCGCCGCCACCTACGCGCCCGAGCTCGACCTGCGCGGCGCCTACGTCGGCGCCCCGCCCGCCGACCTGGCCGCGGTCGGCGCGGCGGCGGACGGCGGCTACGCCGGCGCCGTCGTCGGCCTCGCCGTCCACGGCGCGCGGGCCGCGTACCCGGAGCTGGACATCGACTCCCTGCTCAACGACCGCGGTCGGCAGGCCCTGGACGAGGCCGGCGAACTGTGCCTGATCGAGGGCGCGCTGCGGTATCCGTTCCTCAACACCAAGGACATGACCGCCGACGGCCGCCCCATCGCGGAGTACCTCGCCGAGGAGCCCTACAGCGCCGTGGTCGAGGAGCAGCGGATCGGGACCATCGCCCCGTCCGTGCCGACGCTGGTCGAGCACACCCCGACCGACGACCTCGTCCCCTACGGCCAGGGCAAGCAGATGGCGCGCGACTGGTGCGAGCTGGGCGCCGAGGTCCAGTTCCGCGACGTGCACACCCTTCCGTTCCTGCTCTCGCACGCCTCGGCGGCGCTGCCCGCCTCCGGCAACTCCGCGGCCTGGCTGACCGACCGCTTCATGGAGCGGCCCGCCACCAGCAACTGCGGACAGTTCTGAGCGCACGCTCCGGCCGCCCCGGCCCCGGGCTCTCCCGCCCGGGGCCGGGGCGGCCCCATCTATGCCATACTCGGCGCCGATCGACGGGGAACGAGTGACCGGGGAACGGCAATGATGCCTGCGCTTGGGGTAGTTGGGACGGCTGTCTGCCCGGACGGCGGCGCGTGAACCCAGTGCGGCTCGCGGCCCCCTACCTCGACACCAGCGCCGACCAGCTCTCGTTCTCCCTCACGGCGCCGCCCCAGGACGCGCTCGCCGTCACGGCCACGGAACTCGGCGGTGTCACCGTGGAGTTGCGGCTGCTCGGCGCCTCCCACCAGGTCGTCGCGGGCCCGGTGACCGAGACGCTCGCCTGCCTGCCGGGGCGGCCGGGCGGCGGCCCGCCCCCCGAGGTGACGGACGAGATCGACGGCTGGGCCTACCGGTTCACCTCCGGGCTGCGCCGCCACGACGGGCCCGCGTTCGCCGCCCGGGCCGCCCGGCTGCGCGCGGAGCTGGCCACGCACCCCGCCTCGCTGTGCGGCGCCTTCCCCGGCTCGCCGGACGCGTTCTCCGCGCTCACCGTGCGCCGCACCGGCGACGTCATCGCCTGGCGCACCTGGCACGCCTATCCGCAGACCGGGCAGATCGTGGAGACCAGCACGACGCTGCGCCTGCCGGACGAGCGCGGCGCCGGCGGAGCGGCGCGGGACTGAACCCGCCGGGGACGGAAGAGAAAGTGGGGGCGGCGCCTCCGCACAGGCGCCGCCCCCGGGGGGTTTCCCCGCGGGACCGCCGGGGCCCGCTGACGGCTCTCCCCGCTCCCCGGAAACCCTCACCGGCGGAGAGCCCCGGCGGCGGTCAGGAAG
>NZ_JBPQTQ010000154.1:0-12539 GCF_051386415.1 Streptomyces sp. URMC 129 | reverse complement strand
GATCGACGCGGGGGTGGGGTACCGCGGTGGCGCCTCGCGGGAAGGCTTGTCAGGAGGGCTGGTGGGCGCCGGTCATCGCCGCGGCGATGTCCTCGGGCAGGATGAAGGACGGCGGCGGGGGCGGCCCCCAGTTGTACAGGCCGCGGGCGCCCTGGAAGTCCTCGGCCGTCCACAGGGCGTCCTCGACCACGCAGTCGAGGTCGGAATAGTACTCGGAGAAGTTCCCGGCGGGGTCCTTCAGATACCAGAAGAAGTTGGAACCGATGTGGTGACGGCCAAGGCCCCAGGTGTGCCGCTCAGGATGTTCCTCCAGCATGGCGGTGGCCCCGCGTCCCACCTCGTCGACGTCGTCGACCTCCCAGGCGGTGTGGTGCAGGAAACCCACCGGCGCCTGCTGCACCAGCACGTTGTGGTGGTCGGTGGAGCAGCGCATGAAGGCGGCCCGTCCGGGCAGGTTGTCGCTGATCCTGAACCCGAGCCCGTCGGTGAAGAACCGCTGGCTCGCCTCCTTGTCGACCGTACCGATGACGACGTGGCCGAGCTTCCGGGGACGCACGCGCCCGGTCCGCAGTACCGCGGCGGCACGGGCGTCCTGCCGCGCGATGCGGCCGGGCCCGTTGTAGGAGGGCGCCGGGGTCGGCGGGATCGTCAGGCGCGGCGCGACGGTGACGTCCACGCGGGCGCCGGTGACGGGTTCCGCGGTGCGCAGTGCCTGGCCGGACCGGCTGAAGGGGACGTCGAGGGCCCGCAGGCGGGCCTCGATCCGGGCGAGGTCGTCGGGGTCGTCCACGCCGACGCCGAGCGCGGCGAGCCGGCGGGTCGCGGCGTGCGTGATCGTGAGCTGCTCTCCGCCGTCCACAGTGGCGAATCGGCGGGGAGCGACCTCCCGCAGGCCGAAGTCCGCGTAGTACCGCGCGGTTTCCTCGACGTTGGGGACGCCGATGGTGATCGAGGTCAGGCGGTGCAGTGCCATGAGGTTCTTTCCTTTCGCTTCTTCCGCCCCACCGGGGTCACTCCGCGGCGACGCAGGTCTGGCTCATCCACCCGAGGCCCTCGATCGCGCTGCGCACGGATTCGCCCGGTTTCAGGAAGCGCCGGGGCCTGCGCGCTCCGCCCACTCCGGCGGGGGTACCGGTGAAGATCACGTCGCCGGGAAGGAGAGGGGTGACCGCGGAGAGGCGGGCGACCAGTTCCGGCACGCCGAAGATCATCGATGAGGTGCGGCCCTTCTGCACGCTCTCGCCGTCGATGGCGCATTCGAGTTCCAGGTCGTCCGGATCGGCGAACTCGTCCGGGGTGACCAGCCAGGGTCCGATGGGCCCGAAACCGGGGAACGACTTGCCGAGCGAGAACTGCGGTGCGGGCCCGGCGAGCTGGACCCGGCGCTCGGAGTAGTCCTGTCCGATGGACAGGCCGGCGATGTGCGCCCAGCCGTCCTCGGCGGGCACCCGCTTCGCGAGGCGGCCGACGACCGCGACGAGTTCGATCTCCCAGTCCACGTGCTCGCTGGGGAGCACCAGCTTCCCGAACGGCCCGGTCAGCGAGGTGGGGAACTTGGTGAACACGGGCGGCTGCTCGGGTACCGGCAGGTTGGCCTCGCGTGCGTGGTCCCGGTAGTTCAGCCCGATGGCGAAGACCTGGCGCGGACGGGGTGCCGGCGACCCGATCGCGGCGTCCGGCCGCGTCGCCCCGTCCGCGTCCCCGCCCTCGTACGACCTGGCCCAGTCCCGGAAGTCCTCCCAGACGCGGTAGACGTCCTGGACGCCGGGGCCGAACCGTCCCCGGCTGAGGCCCGCCACATCCGCGAATCCGTCGTCCGTGAGCAGGTTCAAACGACCTTCGATGTTCGTGATCCGCATGGGTCCCTCCAGGAGCGGCGGCGATTCCGACGTGCCCGGTGCGGGCCTGGTCCAGAGATCTACCCCCACTGAAACCGACAAGTCAAGAGAATGTCGTAATTCTTGTGCGTGTACGCGATCTATGGTTCGCTGCGGTCATGGAGTCAGGAGGCAAGTCCAAGACGGACGACATTCAGCGACGGCTGCGCACCGACATCCTCAACGGAACGTGGGCGCCAGGGGCCAGGCTCCGCTTCGCGGAACTGCGCGAGCGGTACCAGTGCAGCACGGGGGTGGTCCGCGAGGCCCTGCCCCGCCTGGTCGGGGAAGGTCTGGTCACCGCCGAGCCGCAGCTCGGTTTCCGGGTCATGACCGTCAGCGCGGAAGACCTGCGCCACCTCACCGAGGCCCGGATCCTGATGGAGACGCTGGTGCTGCGCCGTTCCGTCGAAGAGGGCGATCTCGTCTGGGAGACACGGCTCGTGGCGGCCCATCACCTGCTGGCGAGCCTGCCCAGCCGGGCCGAGGACGGCACACCGTCGCCCCGGTGGCTGGCCGCCCACTCGGCCTTCCACGCCGCGCTGACCGAGGCATGCGGCAATGTCCGGATGCGGGCGGTCGCCGGTTCCCTGCGCGACGCGGCCGAGGTCTACCGGTGCTGGACTGCCAGCGCCGAGGGCACCCACACGCGTGACGTGGCCGCCGAACACCGGCGCATATTGGAAGCGGCGCTCAGGCGGGACGCGGACGCCGCCGTGGCGGCCCTGACCGAGCACATCCAGCTCACGACCGACATCCTGCTCCGCTCCCAGCAGCGGGCCGCCCCGGCCGGTCCCGGCATCCCGGTCCGGGAGGACGCCTCGTGACGACTTCGCGCCCCGGTGTCGACCAGGACCCCCCGCCGATCTGGACACCCTCCCCGTCCGTCCTCGACACCGCCACCATCGAGCACTTCCGGCACTGGGCGGCCGACCGGTACGGGCTCACGCTCCCGGACTATCACGCCCTGCACGCCTGGTCGGTGACCGATCTGGAGCAGTTCTGGGGCGGTGTGTGGGAGTACTTCGACATCCGTGCCGACACGCCCGGCGAGAGGGTACTCGCGGACGCCTCGATGCCCGGCGCCCGGTGGTTCCCCGGTGCCCGGCTCAACTACGCCGACCAGATCCTCCGCCACGGCGGGCGGCCCGGGGCAGCGGTGATCGACGAGGCCGAGCCCGGCGGTCCGGCCGCCGGCACCCTGTCCTGGTCCGAGCTGCGGCGCCAGGTCGGCGCCGTGGCCCACACGCTGCGCGAGTTGGGCGTCGAACAGGGCGACCGGGTCGTCGGGTACATGCCCGACATACCCGAGGCAGTGGTCGCTTTTCTCGCCGCGGCGAGCATCGGCGCGGTCTGGTCGGTCTGCGGCCAGGAGTACTCGGCACCCGCCGCCGCCGCGCGGCTGGGGCAGCTCGACCCGGTGGTCCTGATCGCCGCCGACGGCTACCGCTACGGGGGCAGGCGGCACGACCGGCGCGACGCCGTCGCCCGCCTGCGCACGGATCTGCCCGGTCTCCGGGCGACCGTCATGGTTCCGCGCCTGGGGCTCGTCCCCGACGCATCGGCCGGGATCATTCCCTGGGCGGAGGCCAGCGCCGGCGACCATCCGCCGGCTCCTGTGCCCGTCGCCTTCGACCACCCGCTGTGGGTGCTGTTCTCCTCCGGCACCACCGGCAAACCCAAAGGCATCGTGCACGGCCACGGCGGGGTGCTGCTCGAACACCTCAAGCAGATCGGCCTGCACTGCGACCTCGGCGCCGGGGACACCTACCTCGGCTACACCTCGCCGAGCTGGATGATGTGGAACTTCCAGGTCGCCGTGCTCCTCGTGGGCGCTTCCCTCGTGTGCTACGACGGCAGCCCGTCCCATCCGGCGCCGGACACGCTGTGGGCCCTGGCAAGCCGGCACCGCACCGCGGTTCTCCAGACCAGCCCCGCGTACCTGCGTTCCTGCGAACAGTCCGGGGTGCGCCCGGCCGCCCACCACGACTTGTCGCGGCTCCGGAGCCTTCGCGTGACCGGGGCCGTCCTGCCGCCGAGCTCCTCCCACTGGGCCGCCCGCGAACTCGGCCCGCATGTCGCCATCTCGTCCGGATCGGGCGGCACGGACGTCGTCAGCGGATTCGCCGGCTCGGTACCCACCTTGCCCATCCGGGCGGGCGAGTTGGCGGCCCCCTGCCTCGGCGTCGCCCTGGAGGCGTGGGACCCGCACGGCAGGAGCGTCCGTGGTGAGGTCGGCGAGCTCGTCATCACCAAGCCGATGCCGTCCATGCCGCTCGCCTTCTGGGACGACCCGGACGGATCGCGCTACCGGAGCAGCTACTTCGACACCTACCCCGGCGTGTGGCGGCACGGGGACTGGATCACCGTCACAAGCCGCGGCTCCGTCATCATGCACGGCCGGTCGGACGCCACGCTCAACCGCAACGGTGTGCGGATGGGAAGCGCGGACATCTATCAAGTGGTCGAGCAACTCCCGGGAATCGCCGAGTCCATGGTGATCGGCGTGGAGCAGGCGGACGGCGGCTACTGGATGCCCTTGTTCGTCGTCCTCGCCCACGGCGCCGAGCTGACCCCCGAGCTGGAACGCACCATCACCACGGCGATCAGCGAGGGCGCGTCCCCGCGGCATGTGCCGGACGAGATCATCGCGGTCCCCGGCATCCCGCACACCCTCACCGGCAAGAAACTGGAGGTGCCGGTGAAGCGCATCCTGCAGGGAGCCGTCCCCGGCGACGTCCTCGACCCCCGGTCGGTGAACAACCCGGAATCCCTCGACACCTACGTGCGCGTCGCCCAGGCCCACCGGACGAGGAGGGGACGATGAGGGTGACCCGCGTGCCCCGAGGGCGCCCGCAGTCCCGGCATGGTCCACCTGCGAGCGCGGCGATCCACGAAGGGAGCAGCTCACATGGCGGTTGCGCTGACCGGCGGCACCGGACGACTCGGCCGGGCCGTCACGGACATACTGCTGACCCGGATCGCCCCCCATGACCTCATCGTGCTCACGCGGCACCCCGAGCGTTTGCGTGCTCTCGCACGCCGAGGCGTGCGGGTCCGGCAGGGCGACCTCGACCAGCCGGCCGGACTCCCTTCCGCACTCGAAGGCGCCGACCGGTTGCTGCTCATCAGCACCACTCACGACTCCACCCCTCGCCGGGTCGAGCAGCATGCGGCGGCCATTGACGCGGCGAAGACCGTCGGGACCGCTCACATCGCCTTCACCTCGATGCCCAGGGTCGATGACGGCCATCCCGCGGGGTGGTACGCGCAGGAGTATCTGCGGACGGAGACGAGCCTCAAGAACAGCGGGCCGGCGTGGACCGTGCTGCGGAACGCGCCGTACGCCCGACAACCTGCTGCCGCGCCTGATGTCGGCCGTCCGGCGCGGGAGGCTGGTCAGCAACGCCGGGGACGGCCAGGTGGCTCCGGTGTCGCACGAGGACATCGCGGCGGTGGCGGCGGCGGTACTCACCGAGGACGGCCACGAGAACAGGACCTACGTGGTCACCGGCCCCGAACTGTTCAGCCAGGCGCAGCTCGCCGAGTTGCTCGCGGATGTCGTGGGGGTGAAGGTGCCGGTCGCCCAGGCCGACGACGAGGCCATGCCGGCGTTGCTCGCCGAGGACGGCTTCCCCGAGCCGCTGAACGGCATCCTGGCCCAGCATCTGGAAGCCATCCGGCTGGGCTGTTTCGACGACCGCACCACCGTGGTGCGCGAGGTGACCGGCAGAGAGCCGCGATCGCTGCGGTCGGTCCTCGACGAACACCGGGACGCACTGCTCGCGGCCCTCGGGCCGTGACCTCGCCGGACGCGGGAGCCGATGCGATCCGGTGTGCCGCGCACCGGCTCCCAGTGCCGAACATTTCCACCAGCGTGAAAGGGAATCCACCATGTCCCTGGCCATGAGACGCTCGGCTCTCGCGACCGGCGCGGCGGCCGTCAGCGGCGCATACCCCCGGGTGATCGCGGCATGACCGCCCCGTCGGACGCCGAGGCGATCGTCCGGTCGTACTTCACCCTGGCCGACGCCCGCGATCCGGGGGTCCTCGATCTGTTCGACGACGACGTCGAGTTCTACTTCCCGCGATTCGGGGTCGGCCGCGGGAAGGCTCAGCTCGCCGTCTTCGTCGCGGGATTCCGGGCTCTGGTCGACGAGATCAAGCACCGTGAGAACGGCTTCCTGTTCACCGTATCCGGTGACCGGGTCGTCGTGGAGGGCACGACGGAAGGACGGATCTCCACCGCGCGCTGGAGTGGGGGAGAGACACCGGGCGGACGGTTCTGCAGCGTGTTCGACCTTGCGGGCAGCCGCATCGTCCGCATGTACATCTACCTCGATCCCGACTATGTCGCCGCACACGATCCCGGGTTCCGCTGGCCCGCGGGGCGCGACACCCGCTGGTGACCGGACGACGCCGGACGCACATTGTCCGGAGCCTCGCACGCGGTACCCGGTGCCACGGTCGGTGCTGTCACCACCGATCCGACGACCGGCACCACGCGGAGCGTGAGGTACTCCCGGAAGGCGAGGAGACGCCGGGTGGGGACCGGGATCGAAGCACGCGCTGATCAGGTCCTCGGTCAGGGCCTCGTCGGCCGGCCCGGACGCCAGTACCTGGTCGTCGCGCGGCGGCAACGCGCGCGTCGCGCCTCCACGAAGGGTGACGCATCAACGGCCTCGGTGTCGACCGCCGCGCCGGCGTTGTGCCCTTCGCCCGGGCGTTATGGCGAAGTGCGGGTGGACGGGGTCGTGGGCATCCGGCGAGGGCGACGAAACAGCGGCGGAGAAGACGAAACAGCCCGGCCCGCTCACGCTGTTGGTCACCCGTCCAGCCGGGCGGGAAACCCGCCCCTCCCCACATCGCCCGCACCCATCGCCCGCCTGGCTCGAAGACCGCCGCCTGGGCACCGCGAGGGATCGGCGAGCGGCGGCTCAGAATTGATACTGCTTTCGGCATTGCCGAACGAGAGTCGTCATTGTAACGTCCCGGCTGTCCGCTCATCACGAGCGGAGCCGCCCTGGGCCACCCCCGGTGGTCACCCCGATCCCCGACCGGCGCTCCCGGGCCCGTCGAGGTCTGTCCCGTACGAAGACCCACGCGCTCGCCACGAACGAAGGAGTTCCGCCATGCGACGCCGGCTTCCCCGCCGCAGGTCCAGACCCGGGCCGAGGCCCGTCACGACCGGGTTCTCCGCCTGTTCCGTCCCGGGATATTGCGGCGCTCTCCCGGAACGAGCCGGTATCGCGACCACCGCGGCGGAGCAGGGGTACGGGCGCGCGCCGGACCCCGCACCGGCGAGGCTCCACGCCCCGGCCGTTCCGTCCGCGAATCCACGCACCCGCGGAACCGCCGCCCTCTCCGTCTTCCCGAACCATGAGCCCAAGCCTCCGCACGAGCAGCGACTTCGCCCGCCCGGGAACCGCCGGCGATCGAACTTATCCACCTGGGTTACGCGTAGTAACGGTGCCGGTGTCTCTGCGTGAGGGCGGTGGAGGCCGCTCGCCACGGCCAGCGGCCGAAGGCCGACCGGGCGGCTGAGCGCGGGCGTTCCCGGCCGCCGGGGCGGATCCGCCCTTGCCCAGGGCCCGTCGAGGTGGCGAAGGCCACCGGGCGCAGCCACGACACACCACGCGCCGGGTCCCTCACCGCAGCGACCGCATCACGCGAGGCGGGAACGGCAGCCGCGAGAGCCCAGGCGGCCGGGAATGCGCAGCAGAGCCCCGAGCCCCCTTGCTACGGTGGACCGATGGCATCGGTCAAGCAGTTCCAGGTCACCTTCGACTGCGCGGAACCGGAGCGCGTGGCTCGCTTCTGGTGCGAGGTGTTGGGGTACGTCGTACCGCCGCCCCCGGAGGGGTTCGCCACGTGGGACGATGTCGATCGCTCGCTGCCGCCCGGGGATCGAGGTGCGTGGTTCGCGTGCGTCGACCCCTCGGGGGTGGGCCCGCGGCTGTTCTTCCAGCGCGTGCCCGAAGGCAAGGCCGTCAAGAATCGGCTGCATCTCGACGTGCGGGCCGGCACCGGACTCGTGGGTGAAGAGCGCCTGGCCACGCTTGAGGCCGAATGCGCACGACTGGTCGCGCTCGGCGCGGTACGCGTGCGACTCCTGCCCGCCGACGACGACAACGAGTCGTGCATCGTGATGCAGGACATCGAGGGCAACGAGTTCTGTCTCGACTGAGCGTCTTCCCTTGCGCCCCGCACCGCCGTCTCCGCCCGCTGAGCCGCCTGACCAGAAACCTGGTGCTGTCGCGTCCAGCACGCCATGGACGCATCGGGGGTTCTGGCCGGCCTTGGACGAGACGGGCGGCACCGCGGTTCGCGGCTGACCGGCGGGGCCGTGCGCGCAAGGGCGCGCCGGTGGGGTCAACCGTCCTGTGGGAGGGCCGCCACGAGGGCGGTGACCGCTGCCGTCAGGGACGGGACGGGCGCGAGGGCGTCGGTGATCATGGCGATCCGGCGGCGCAGCCTGCTGAGTTCGGCATCGGGGTCGGCGAGGAGGGCCTGGAGGTCTTCGAGTGCCTCCATCGCGTCGTCGCGGTCGGCGGGCGGTACGGCGTCCCATTCCCGGGCCAGTGCGGCTCGGAGGACGGCGACCGCCTCTGCCAGTCGATCGCGTGCCGGGGCGGCCGGTGCCGAGGAGGCGTTGACGTGACCGATGTTGATGTTGTTCGACGCGCCGACCAGGCCGGCGAAGTACCGCGCCCCGAAGGACTTCTCACTGCTCACTGGCGACCTCTCCCTGGCTGGGCACGATCGGGGGGACCGCGACGTTCAGCGGTGCCGGCGCCGCGAGTGGGGACGGCGCTCCCGGCGCCGGCGCGTCGCCCAGCGCGTTGCGGACACCGGGGATCTGGCCGAGCTGGGCGAGCAGCGCGGGCGCGGTGGCGCCCACCGTGATCGCCGCATAGCCGCCGTCCACCTGGCCGCTGCCCCCGAACGCCGTGGCAACGGCCGCCCCGAGCATAAGCCGTGTCGCGGTGATGGCCAGGACCGGACCGATGTCGATGTAACTGGTGAACTTCGGCGGGTTCCGGCGGATCCGCCCGGTGGGTGTACGGCGGGCCGTCTGCCACTCACCGAGGCGGTTGAACAGCGCGACGATCTCGATCAGACCGCCCCCGCACGCCCCGAGGAGGGCGAACTGCCACAACTCCACGGATGCCCCTCCGCCCTCTCCCCGGCCCGGCCGCGACATGCGCCGACTGACGCTGACCACGATAGTCAACCCACCCCAGCTCCTGGGTAGTTCATCTCACAGAACCGGGCCGAGAACAAGGCGCGTGGTCAGGACACCGCTCACCACAGCCCGAGTTCTCCGAGCAGGACGGCCGGATCAGCTCGCGCCGGGCGGGGGCCTGTTGCCGCTGGGCGGCGCGGGAAAGTCGTGAAGAACAAGCGTCCGTATGTGTCCCGGATGCCGTGACAGGACGGCGCGCGCCGGACGCGGGCGATCGCGACTGTTTCAGGCCGGAGTCGAGGTGGTCAGGAGGAGCGATCGGCAACGGGACACGGCTCATGGGGTGTTCGCCAGAACCGGGATCACTGTCCCGGGACCGTCGGTGCAGCCTGGTTCGAAGGCCCTCGACGTTCAACGAGTCATCGCCCTCGGTTAGTTCCGCTCGGCGTGCCCGGGCCCGTTGCCGCCACTCGCCCACGGGAGCCGACACACCCGTGACGACCAGGGCTCCGAGTGCCGTCACCGTGCCGCCCGTGGCACCCGCCGGAGCCGCCTCGCCCCCCGGCCGCATTCAGTTCCCGGGTCGCGCGACCGCGCCGGGCTGCGACGCTTCGGCGCAGACCGGTCGCGCCGGTCACACCCGGCCCTCCGTCGAGGGGGAGGGTGGTGTTCCGTTGTCGTCGCCTTGTCCGGAGGCGGGTTGATGTTCCTGGCTGTGGGGGGTTTGTTCGGTCCAGATAATTTTGCCGCCATGGGTGTAGCGGGTGCCCCAGTGGTCGGCGAACTGGGCGACGAGGAAGAGGCCGCGTCCGCCTTCCTCGGTGACGCCGGCCTGGCGCAGGTGGGGGGCGACGCTGCTGCCGTCGGAGACTTCGCAGATCAGGGTGCGGTCGTGGATGAGGCGGACGTTGATGGGTTCGGCGCCGTGGCGGACGGCGTTGGTGATCAGCTCACTGAGGATCAGTTCGGTGGCGGGTGCGAGGTCCGTCAGTCCCCAGGAGTGGAGCCGGCGCACGCACTGGGAGCGGACCGGGCCGACGGCCGCGGGGTCGCGGGGCACGTCCCACTGGGCGACTTGTCCCGGGCCCAGCAGGCGGGTCGTGGCGATCAGCAGGGCGACGTCGTCGCTGGGCGGGGTGGGCAGCACCGCGTCCAGGACGGCCGTGCAGGTCTCCTCCGGGGTGCGGCCGGCGTGGCCGGCGAGGGTGGTGCGCAGCAGTTCCAGGCCGGTGCCCAGATCGCGGTCGCGGCTTTCGAGGAGCCCATCGGTGTACAGGACGAGGTGAGAGCCCTCGGGCAGCCCGAACTCCGCGGTTTCCGCCGGCCATGCGCCGCCCAGGCCCAGTGGCGGTGCGACGGGCACTCCGGGGTAGGTGGCGGTGCCGTCGGGCAGGACCAGGGCCGGGCCGGGGTGCCCGGCCGTGGCCATGGTGGCCCGGCCGGTGACCGGGTCGTAGACCGCGTACAGGCATGTCGCGCCGGTGATCCCGGTGATGCCGGCGCCGCTGTCGGTGTCGCTGCCGGCGCTGTCGGTGTCGGTGTCGGTGTCGGTGTCGATCCTGCTGACCAGTTCGTCGAGGTGGACCAGGAGCTCGTCGGGGGGCAGGTCCAGGGCGGAGAAGGTGTGCACGGCGGTACGCAGACGGCCCATGGTGGCGGCGGCGTGCAGGCCGTGGCCGACGACATCGCCGACGACCAGGGCCACCCGGGCGCCGGGCAGCGGGATGACATCGAACCAGTCCCCGCCCACCCCGGCCTGGGCGGGCAGGTACCGGTGGGCCACCTCCAGCGCCGACTGCCCCGGCAGCGCCCGGGGCAGCAGGCTGCGCTGGAGGGTGACGGTGGTGGTGCGCTCGCGGGTGTAGCGGCGGGCGTTGTCGATCGCGACCGCCGCCCGGGCCGCCAGTTCCTCGGCGAACGACACGTCCTCCGGCCCGAACGGCCCCGGCGTCTCCCGCCGCCAGAAGTCGGCAAGACCCAGCACCGTGCCCCTGGCCCGCAGCGGCACGGTGATCAGCGAGTGCACACCGTGGTCCAGCACCCTGCGGGCCCGCTCCGGATCCTGGGCCTGCCAGTCGCCGGCGGTGCGAAGTTCCGTCTGCAACTGGGAACGCCCGCTGGTCACGCTCTTCACATAAGGGGTCGAGGGCACGAACGGGATCAGCGTGCCCACCGGGTACAGCGGGGTGTCTCCGATGCCCCGGGCGGCCGTGCGGCGCATCCGGGGACTTCCCTCCTCCGGGTCCCCGCCCCGCAGGACCGGCTCCAGGAGCTCGACCGTCACGATGTCGGCGAAGCGCGGGACCGCGATGTCGGCCAGTTCCTCGGCCGTCCGCGTCACATCCAGCGTGGTGCCGACCCGCACCCCCGCGTCGTAGAGCAGGCTCAGGCGCTCCCGCGCCGCCTCTGCCCGGCCCGCCATCGAGCGCAGTTCGGTGGTGTCCCGCACCGTCACCACGGCCCCCGCCGGCCCGCCATGGGGAGCGGTGGACCGCACGTTCACCGCCAGCAGCCGGTCACCGGCCAGCCGCACCTCATCGGTCGCCGGCTGCCCCGAAACCAGCAGGTCGGTCATCCGCGGCTCCAGCTCCAGTTCCGTGACCCGCCGCCCCTCCGCGTCCCGGGGCAGGTCGAACAACCGCCGCGCCTCATCGTTGGCCAGGACCAGGCGCCCCTCCTCACCGACAATCAGCACCCCCTCCCGCACCGCGTGCAGCACCGCGTCATGGTGCTCGTACATCCGCGCCAGCTCCGCCGCGCCGAGACCGCGCGTCTGCCGCCGCAACCGCCGGGACACCAACGCCGTCCCCCCGGACACCAGCGCCAGCGCGCCGAGACCGGAACCGAACAGCAGCGGCAGCTGCCGCATCACCCGCGAGTTGACGTTCTCGACCGTGACCCCGACCGACACCAGCCCCACCACCTCGCCGGCGGAGTCGAAGACGGGGACCATCGCGTCGACGGCACGGCCGACGCCGGGCGTGTCGTAGGTGGCGATGTGCACCTTGCCGGCGAGCGCTTCGTCGTAGGAGCCGACGACGCGTTTGCCGATGAGGTCCGGGTCGGGGTGGGTCCAGCGGATGCCGGCCGGACTGAACGCGATGACGTAATCGACTCCGGAGTTCTTCCGGGTCTCCTCCGCAGGCGGCTGGAGCAGGGCGGCGGGGTCGGCGGATTCCATGGCGGCCACCGTCCCAGGGGCCTGCGCGAAGGTCTGTGCGCCGACGAGCGAGCGATCACGGGCCTCTTCCAGGCTGTCGCGTCTGGCTTGCAGGGTGAGAGCCACCACGGCTACCGAGACGAGCAGCACGACGAGCACCAGTTGCAGCAGGAACACCTGACCCGCCACCGTGCGCACGCTCAGCAAGGAGCGCAGACGCCGACGCGCGGAGGGGCGAGCGGTTCGGGGGCCGTCGCCCTTCCGCCGCCCACCCGCTCCGCGGGATGGTGACGGCGACTCCGGCCGCCGGGGCACC